>JAGVYZ010000022.1 GCA_018303025.1 Candidatus Woesearchaeota archaeon | reverse complement strand
TTTATATTTTCTTTTTAAATTTATCTAATATCTATTATATATATTATTTATATATAATATAATTTATATTATTAAATATATACTTTAATTTATATATGTGTTCTTAATTCTAGGGGAAATGGTGGTAAATATCTAATTTGGGGGTTTCTATCGGAAGTAGAGGTGTGGGTGTGTATTATTAAGTTTGGGAATGTTTAAATAATAACCAAAGATTTAATTTGAAATGGAAAAGGGGTTAAACAAATTTTTTGAGGATTATTTAAAAAAAGATCCTATTTTTCTTAATAAAAAAGCATTACAATCTAATTATACTCCTGAGATTGTACCTCATAGAGAAGAGCAAGTTCAACAACTTGCGAGTATATTGGCACCTGCATTGAGGAATGAAAAACCGAGCAATGTTTTTATTTTTGGAAAAACTGGTTCTGGTAAAACATGTGTTAGTTTATATGTAACAAATCAGATTAAAGAAATGAGCGAGAAAAGTAACTTAAATGTCAAGGTTTGCTATTTAAATTGTAAATTAAAGAAGGTAGCGGATACTGAATACAGATTAATTGCTGAATTAGGAAGGGCTGTTGGTGTTGAAGTTCCTGCAACCGGGTTACCTACTGATCAAGTTTATCATTTATTTTTGACAAAGATTGATGAGAAAAGTCAGTTACTTATTTTAATTTTAGATGAGATTGATCAATTAGTAAATAAAGCAGGAGATGGAATTTTGTATAATTTAACTAGATTAAATTCGGAATTAAAAAATTGCCAACTTTCTTTTATTGGAATAAGCAATGACTTGATGTTTATTGATGGATTAGATTCGAGAATAAAAAGCAGTTTAAGTGAAGAAGAATTAGTTTTTCCACCTTATAATGCATTACAATTACAAGACATATTAAGAGAGAGAGCTGAAATTGCTTTTAGAAAAACTAGCCTTGATTCTGGTGTTATTGAAAAATGCGCTGCTTATGCTGCAAGAGAGCATGGTGATGCAAGAAGAGCTTTGGAGTTATTAAGGGTGGCTGGGGAATTAGCTGAAAGAAACAATGAATTAAAAGTTTCTTTAATTCATTTAGATGAAGCTGAAGAAAAAATTGAAAAAGACAGGGTTTTAGACATGATTAAAATACAACCCAAACAAGTTCAACTTGCTTTATATGCGATATTAAGCTCATGCGCTAATTGCAAAAAAAATTTTACTGGCGAGGTTTTTGATTTTTATAGTGACTGCTGCAAAAAAGCAGGATTATTACCTTTAACCCAAAGAAGAATTTCTGATATTATAGGCGAGCTAGATATGTTTGGAATTATAAATGCAAAAGTTATTTCCAAAGGAAGATATGGAAGAACAAGAGAGATTTCAGTTGCTATTCCGGGAAATACTGTACCAGGAATAAAACAAGTGCTTAAAGAAGGTTTAGGATTGTAGCAGTAGCTTTTTCTTTGTCCTAAAAGACAAGGTCTTTGGGACCCTGAAAACTTAAGTTTTCATGGCAAAGAAAAATCTACGATAAAAAGAAAGCAAGATGTCGATAAAAAGAAAGCAGAGTACTACGATAAAAGAAACACTTATGAATAAAATTAGACCAATGGAAAATGAATCAGGTTCAAGAATTTTTAAAAAATGGAATATTACCTACTGTTGAAAAATTAAATCCCTTTAATTCTGATAAAAAATTTGAAATAAAAGAAGAGCCCTCTTCTAATGTTCAGCAAAAGCCAAACACTTTGGAAAAGAAAGAAATTGAAAAAATTGAAACCAAAGAAGAAGTTGGATTAAAAAAAAATGAAGTTTGCGCCTCTGCTTTTGAAAATTACAAGGATGAGGATAAGAAAAGAGAGTTGGGCGATTTTGTAAAATATTTCAGGAATAGATATAATTCTTTAAGAAGCATTTTAATGAATAGGCCTGAATTACAAAATGCAATGTCTATTAATAGATTAAAAAATAAGCCTCTTAATGTCGGCCCAACTGGAAAATCAAGAGAAAGAGTTTCTATTATCGGGATTGTAAAAGATAAAGACATTACTAAAAATGGGAATGTTATTTTAACTCTGGAAGATTTAACAGGGGAAATGACTGTTTTATGCAGCAAAACAGCTCCTTGTTTTAATGAGGCTAAAGATATTGGTTTTGATGAAGTTATTGGGATAAGCGGGAGCATGGGGGAGAATATTATTTTTATCAATGAACTTTTTTTACCTGATATTAGTTTAAATAATGAATTAAAGAAAAGTGAAAATGAAGAATATTTAGTTTTTACTTCTGATATACATTATGGGAGCAAGAGTTTTTATGAAACTGAGTTTAATAATTTTATTTTATGGCTGAATGGAGAATATGGGGATGAAAAAGAAAGAGAAATTTCCAAGAAAGTAAAATATCTTTTTTTATTAGGTGATTTGGTTGAAGGTGTTGGAATATATCCTGGACAAGATAATGATTTGAAGATAGTTGACATATATGACCAGTATAATGGATTAAGCAAATACATTGAAAGAATAAGGAAAGATGTAAAAATTTTTGTTATTGGCGGAAATCACGATGCCTTGAGATTATCTGAACCTCAACCTGCTATTTCTAAAGAGTTTGCTAATTCTTTTTATGAAATGGAAAATGTTTGTTTCTTAAGCAATCCTTGTTTAGTCAATGTTTGCAAGACTGAGAACTTTCCTGGATTAAATGTACTTTTATACCATGGTTATAGCTTACATTATCTAAGCCAGAATGTTTCTAGTTTGAAAGATAGCGGTGGGTTAAACAGGGTTGAGCTAATCATGAAATATTTATTGCAGAGAAGACATTTATGCCCTGCTTATGGTTCTGCTTTATTTGTACCTGATACTCGAGATGACCCCTTAATTATAAAAAAGGTTCCTGATATTTTTGCTACAGGGCATGTTCACAAACTTGCTTTAGGAAATTATAGAAATGTAAATTTAATTCAAGCTGGTTGCTGGGTTGGCCAGACTGATTATCAGGAAAAACAAGGAATGATGCCTGATCCATGCAAGATTGTTCTGGTTAATTCAATGTCGAGAGAAATTAAAGTTTTAGATTTTTTACATGGAGAGAAAGATGAATGAAGCCTTTTTGAAAAAGCCTTCGGGGAAAATAAAAGAAAAAAATGAATGAATATTTTGATAGAATAAATGTTGAATTACATCATGTTTTGGATATTGCAAATGATGCAAAATCTATTGGGTATGACCCTTTCAATAATGTAGAAATTTTAATTGCTAAAAATATGGCTGAGAGAGTAGTTGGACTGATAAGTGTAATGGCTCCCCAAATTAAAGATACTAATGTTGCTGAAAGAATTCAAGAACTTGAGAAAGAATATGGAAAATTAGACTGGAGAGTTGCTCTTAAGATTGCTGAAGAAGTTAGCTTTGAAAAATTCTGCAAGTTTAAGGATAAAAAAGAAGCTATGGAAATTGGAATCAGGGTTGGAATGGCTTATGTTACTAATGGTGTTGTTTCAAGTCCTTTAGAAGGATTTACTCAGCTTAAAGTCAGGAAGAGAAAAGATGGGAAAGAATATTTATCTTTATTTTTTTCAGGACCAATAAGGAGTGCTGGAGGAACAGGTGCTAGTGTTTCTGTTATTATTGGAGATTATATCAGGAAAAAATTTGGTTATGATGTTTATGACCCTGATGATAATGAAATAAAAAGATTTTGCACTGAACTTCGCGATTATCATGAGAGGGTTACTAATTTACAATATTTTCCGAGCGAGGATGAAATAAAATTTATGGTTAAAGGTTTGCAAGTACAAATTGATGGCGACCCTTCTGAAAAAATTGAAGTTTCAAATTATAAGGATTTACCTAGAATGGATACTAATAAAGTCAGGAATGGTGTTTGTTTAGTTATTGGAGAAGGATTATGCCAGAAAGCGCCTAAATTATGGAAGCAATTAAGTAAATGGGGAAAAGACTGGGAGATGGAACACTGGAATTTTTTAGGTGACTTTTTAGATTTGCAAAAAAAAATAAAATCAAAAGGAGTAGCTAAAGTTAATGTTGATTCTACTGTAAAAATAAAACCTGATTATACTTTTATCAAGGATTTAGTTGCTGGAAGACCTGTATTAACTCATCCATTAAGAACTGGTGGTTTTAGGTTAAGATATGGGAGAGGAAGAAATACTGGATTGAGCAGTATGGCTATTCATCCATGCACTATGATTGTGTTAGATAATTATATTGCTATTGGAACGCAAATAAAAGTTGAAAGACCTTCTAAAGGGACTGCATTAAGTGTTTGTGATTCTATTGAAGGACCTATTGTAAAATTAAATGATGAAAGCGTTGTTTTATTTGACACTATTGAAAAAGCTGAAGCTAATAAGAAAAATGTCAAAGAGATTTTATTTTTAGGTGATTTACTTATTCCTTATGGTGATTTTGTAAACAGAGCACATATGTTAGTGCCTCCTGGCTATTGCGAAGAATGGTGGGCTCGTGAATTGGAAGAGAAGCTTTTTCTTTGGAAAGAAAAATCTTCAATAAAAAGAAACCAAAATGAAGAAAACCCAGATGAAAAATCTTCAATAAAAAGAAACCAAAATGAAGAAAAACTATTTTTAGATTTATTAAATGACTTAGTTAATGATTTTACTATTAAGATTGATTTTGAAGCTAGTTTAAGGATTTCTGACTTACTAAAAATACCAATGCATCCTCGTTATACTTATCACTGGAAAGACATAAGCAAAGAGGATTTTAGTTTATTACTTGATTATTTCAGAGAAGGCTGTTTAGATAATTCCTCTTTTATTTTACCTTTTATTAAGGGAAAAGAGAAAAGAATTCTTGAATTAATTGGAATACCTCATTCTGTTGAAAATTTTGAAAGTAAGGGTTGCACCCCTTACGACCCTGCTGAAAAAAGAGTTGTTATTAAGAATGAAGATGGAAAAGCATTTCATTATTTTATGTCTGGTGTTAAAGAAATTAATGGTGAAAACGGACTCGAAATATTGAATAATAATGGTTTTTTATTAAAAGACAAATCAGGGATTTTTATTGGGGCAAGAATGGGAAGACCTGAAAAAGGAAAATTAAGAAAATTAAAAGGAAGCCCTAATGTTTTATTTCCTGTAGGTGAAGAGGGGGGAAGATTAAGAAGTTTTCAATCTGCTTTACAAAAAGGATTTGTTAAAGGTGATTTTCCATTCAGGTATTGTGATAATTGCAATAAAGAAACTATTTATCTTGTTTGCCAGACCTGCAATAAAGAAACCAGGCAAAAATTTTATTGTTTGGATTGCAAGAAAGAATATGATATTAAATGTGAGAAAAAAAATCCTAATAATGAAAACCATAGGAATAACACTTTTAAAAATTCTTCATTAAACATTAATCAATATTTTAATGATTCTCTTTTACATTTAGGTGTTAAGCAAGTTCCTGAACTTATTAAAGGGGTTAAGGGAACGAGCAATGCAGACCATACTGTTGAAAGTTTAGCCAAAGGAATATTAAGAAGCATGTATGACTTAGCTGTAAATAAAGACGGGACAATTAGATTTGATGCTACTGAACTTATAATTACTGCATTTAAGCCAATTGAGATTGGATTAAGCTTGGAAAAAACAAAAGAACTTGGATATTTGCATGATATTAATGGAAAAGAAATTATTGATTTAAATCAGGTTATTGAGATAAAACCACAGGATATTATATTGCCTGCTTGTTATGGCTCAAGTGAAGATGGGTGCGATAAAGTTCTTTTTAGAACTTCTAAATTTATTGATGAATTACTTGTTAAATTTTACCACAAGAAAAGTTTTTACAATGCTGAATCTTCTAATGATTTAATTGGGCATTTAGTTATTGCACTTGCTCCTCATATTTCTGCTGGAACTGTTGGAAGAATAATTGGGTTTTCTAAAACCCAGGCAATATATGCTCATCCATTATTACATTGTGCTTGCAGAAGAGATGCTGATGGTGATGAATTAGCGGTTATACTTGCTATGGATGCTTTCTTGAATTTTTCTAAGAAATATTTACCTGCTCATAGAGGTTCAACTCAAGATGCCCCCCTTGTTTTATCTTCACGAATCATAGCAGGAGAGGTTGATGATATGGTTTTTGATATGGACATTGTTGACAAATATCCTTTAGATTTTTATAAGGCTTGTGAGTTATGGAAAATGCCGTGGGAAATTAAGTTAAAACAGATTAAAGATGTTTTAGGCAAAGAAGAGGAGTATTATAATCATAGATTTACTCATCCTACTTCTGATATTAATCTGGGTGTTGTGTATAGTGCTTACAAATCTATTCCTAATATGGAAGAGAAAGTTGTTGGGCAAATTAAATTAGCTGAAAAAATAAGAGCTGTTGATGAAAATGATGTTGCTCGTTTGATTATTGATAGGCACTTCATTAGAGATTTAAGAGGTAATTTAAGAAAATTTGGAACTCAGGAAATAAGATGTGTTGAATGCAATTCCAAATACAGAAGAGTTCCATTATCTGGGGTTTGTAGTAAACTTAATTGTCATGGAAAATTACTCTTTACTGTTTCTGAAGGCTCTGTTATTAAATATTTAGAACCTTCACTTTCACTTGCTGCTAAGTATGAATTACCTGCTTATTTGAAGCAAAGCCTGGATTTAACTAAAATGATGATTGAAAGCTCTTTTGGAAAAGACAAAGACAGACAAACTGGACTTGGAGCTTGGTTTCAGAGCAAGTAATAAAAAATAACTGGAATGAAAAAACTTAAGATAAAAAAAATATTCTGAA
Source organism: Candidatus Woesearchaeota archaeon (assembly GCA_018303025.1). Classification (GTDB taxonomy): domain Archaea; phylum Nanobdellota; class Nanobdellia; order SCGC-AAA011-G17; family GW2011-AR20; genus JAGVYZ01. Next base: position 25,204 of record JAGVYZ010000022.1, on the reverse strand, counting down.
GCAAATAAATTATTATTGCTTCTCTAAAATTTTCTTTTTGTTGCTTTTTATTTTTTTTTAACCATCAAGTTCTTTTTTATAGTAGCTTCCTACAAAAATTCCTTCTTTTTCGGCTTCTTCAAGTTTCTTTTCATGGATATCTATTTGTTTTTCCAAAGATATAATTCCTTTCTTAAGCCTTTTTTTTCTATTCATTTTGATTTTTTATTTTTAGCTGGAGTAATTCTAAAAGCTTTTCTGCTTCTGAAACATTTATTTTAATTTTTGTTTTTTTATTTGATTTTACTGCTGAATAAACTTCATAAACATTTTTACAATCAATATTATTTTTTTCAAGCATTTTTTCGAAATCATGATTTGTATATTTTTTATTTTTTAAGATGCAGTTTATAATAAAAATTCCACGAAGCCTTAAGATTAAAGAATAAATAACTTCTTTCTGAACAAATTTACTTTTTTGGTTTAATGCTTCTTTATTAATTTTAATTATTCTTTTAGTATCCTGAATAAATCCATAGAAATCCTTTTTTTTTGGCTTTTTAGAACTTAATTCTTCCAGCAATGATTTGTTTAAAATTGTTTTTGCTTCAATCAATCTTGGATAAACCATCAATGGATTTTTTTCAAGTGTTTTTTTTATACTTTCCAATGGAGAAATAGAAATACTGTATTTTCCTGAAAAAATTTCCTTTTTTGTTTTTTGAGATATTATCATAATATCTATATCTGAATTTTTTTTAGGTTCATTTCTTGCGTAACTTCCAACAAGATAAATCCCAATGATATCTTCCAAGTAAGGACTAAGAATATCAAAAACCTCTTTTTTTATTTCATTTGTCCGGTCTATTAAAATTACAGTTACCTCTTTTCCAATCCATTCTTTGGGGAGCAATACTCCAGCACTATTTCCCCATTTTCCAACATTTCTTAAGATTTCCATTTTATTATGTTTATACATTGTTTAAACATTACTTAAATGTTTCTCTTTTTGAATTAAAGCAGATAATAAAAAATAACTGGGATGATTAGACATGCCATTAAATTGCTTCTTGAAATTCCTTTTAGATTAACGAATAAACCTAAACATGCGGCTGTTAACAATATTAACAGGCCAATTAAGTTTGTTAAGTAAATTGTCAATGCTGTTATGAACAAGATAATAATTATTGAAAGTAGTTTGTAGTTAATCTTTGAGATTAATATTGAGAACTTCTTTGCTATTTTTATTGAAATTAAAACAGCTATTCCTGAAGCTGCTAATGAAACTGATAATGCTAGCAATAAATAACTATATGAAAAATTATTTACTAATTCGGAAATTGCTACGACTGAACCATTTCTTGCTTTGTCTATTGCATATAATGTAAAAAAGCTGATTATCATTATGAATGTGTTTAATGAACCTGTCAAAACTAAATAATAATCCTGCTTTATTTTTTTTATTGAATCTACTAATGAAGCTGCCTGGGCTGGACCTAAACCTGGAAGAGTTCCTGATAAGATTGAGGAAAATAAACCTAAAAATAATGTTATTGTTAATTCTTTTATTTTTATTACTGGAAATGTTATTATCTGTTCTTTTAATTCTGTTTTTTGTGATAAACTTAAAATTAATGAAGGTAATGCAAATAATCCTGAAAATAAAGGCAATAAAGGCTGGTTTAAATTTAAGGATAATACTGAAATTCCCAAAATGCCTGCGAGAAAGATTATTACTAATGTTGTAAACTTATACCTTTCTTTTAATAACAAGATTAATAATGAGAAAATCAAAATATAAGGGATGTAGTTATAAATTAGCAAATAATAATTTTTTATTAAGTAAATTAAAGGCAGGAAAAAAATAATTGAAATTATTACTGCTGATAATGAACCTATTAATGTCAAAATAAATGCTTCATATGCTTTTCCTTCTAAAAAATATTTATGGCCCGGCAAAATTGACATTACATGGTCTGAATCTGGCGCTCCTAAATAAATTGAAGGTATGCTATCTAAAAAAGTATGAGTTATTGACAACGAGACTATGAATATAATTAATATTTCTGGCTGTTGATTTCTTAAGAATAAAGAGGAGAGAATTATTACAGCTACTAAATTTGTGTGAATGCCAGGAGTTATGCCTGTGAAAATTCCGATCAATATTCCTAAAAATAAAGCGAGAAAAAGAGTTATCATTTTTTTATTGAAGAAGCCTGAATTTCTAAATATGACTTATATCTTATTACTTTTCCCTTGACCAGATAGGTTGTGTTTTTTTGAAATGTCAGATTTTCTTCTTTGTAGATAATTGCTGAAATTGAACCGTTGTTATCATGAAATGTCAATAAGTATAAACCTGGTGTTTCTTTTATCGAATATAAGTTTGCGCTTATTTCTACTTCTTTATTTATTAAAGAAGAGTTTATTTGGGAAATATTTACTAAACTTGGTTCTTGGTAGTAATTTATTGTTGATAATAAGAAAATCCCAATTATTGAAGAGATTAAGGCTAAATCCTTTAATGTTTTTTCATTCACTCTGTTTTAATCTATTTTTTTAATTAAAACCTTATTTTGATTTTGGGATAAATTGCGGCTTTTCTTTTGTAAAAGAAAATCCGCGATAAAAGAAAACACCTAGAAAAGAAAGCATTTAATTTAAAAGAAAACGTACTTTCTTTTAGAAAAAGAACCTACACTAAGAAAACAAAAAATTAATTAGACTCGAAAGGTTTAAAGAAGTATTTTTTCTCTTATTTTTTATGAAAATTGTGAAAATTCCGTTTAATGGCGGGAGTTTAGGGAAAAATATTGGAACAGAGAAAGCTCCTGACAAAATAATCGAGAAACTTAAAGAGAATTATGTTAACTTTTATGTTAATGAAAATAAAAGAGGGGTTAATTTTGAGGTTTTAAATGTTAAACTAAATACTTCTAATTTTGATGTTTTGCAAGATGAGTTAATGCACTTGGAAGGGGATATATTTATTGGAGGGGACCATAGCATTACATATGGGCTGGTTAAAGGATTAAATGGGGAGAAAGGACTAATTATATTTGATGCTCATCCTGATTGCGAGGTTCCAACTAATTCCATTACTCATGAAGATTATTTGAGAAAATTAATTGAGGATGAAGTAATTGATGCAAGAAATATTATTTTAATTGGTTTGAGAGATTACACTAAAGTTGAGCTTGAATTTTTGGAAAGAAATAAAGTAAACTGCTATTTTATGAAAAACTTATTTGAAAATGACATAAAAGAGGTTTGTGATGATATTATGGAGATTGCAAACAGATTTGGGAGTTTGTACATAAGTGTAGATATTGATGCTGTTGATTGTGCTTTTGCACCTGGAACAGGCTATCCTTCTCCTTGTGGTTTAACTTCCAGAGAATTAATTTATTTTTTACAAAGACTGAAATTACTTAAAAATTTAAGAAGGGTTGATTTGGTTGAAATTAATCCGGATAAGGATGTAAATGAAATGACTATTATTCTTGGAGCTAAGATTATTGCTGAATTACTATGAGAACTTTTATTGCTTTAGATTTAAATGAAGAAATTAAAGATTATTTGTTTGAATTAGAGAATGAACTAAAGAAAATATTCAAGGCTAAAATCAGATGGATGAATAAAAACCAGATTCATATTACTCTAAAATTTATTGGCGAGATAAAAGAAGAAAAATTAAATGAAGTTAAAGAAATCCTTAAAAAAATAAATTTCAAAAAATTTTCCCTGGAGTTAAATGAAATTGGATTTTTTCCAAGCAAAGAAAAACCAGCAATCATCTGGGTTGGATTAAAAAATGAATCTGAGATTATAAATTTACAAAGAAAGATTGATGAGGAATTATTAAAATTGTTTTCTTCTGAGCAAAAGTTTAGCAGTCATATTACTTTGGGAAGAATTAAACTAATAAAAGACAAAAAAAATTTTTTACAAGTTGAGAAAAAACATATTATGAGTAAAACTTTTGAGGTTAAAAGCTTTTCTTTGATTGAAAGCATTTTGAGCAAAGATGGTTCAAAATACAAAAAAATTGAAAGTTATAATTTAGTTTAGGAATCTTTATTAATACAATCTAGACTCTTTTCATTTTTAGAGGAAGCTTTTCTTTTGGGAAAGAAAACCTTCAGGAAAAGAAAACCTGACAGGAAAGAAACCTGAATCCTTAAAAAAGAAGCATAAAAATGAAAGACTCTAAAAAATATATATTTGGAAATTGTTTCTTAATTTTTTATGTTCATGGAGGGAAAAAATGAGTTTAACAATTGACGCTGGATTAAGAAGACCAATAGTCTATGCTGGTGCTCCTAGTTCTGGAAAAACTGTTTTGGGTGATGAAATTATTAGAAACGGATGGGATGTTATGGCTTCTGATTCACTTCAAAGTGGAGTTGTTGAGAAAATGTTACATGCTCCAAGATTTTATAGTGAATCTGGTTTTAAAAATGCTGTTGATCAATATTTCTTTTTATATGATGACAAATTAAAAAGAACGTTAAGTAATGGAAATAATAATGTCCTATTTGTTGAGGGAACTTATGTTGATTTTGCAGCTATGTTAAAATATAGAAAACAAGAAATTCCAGAATATTTATTGGATGCTATTGAGGAGATGAGGGAAAAAATGCATATAACTCTAGTATTTTTTTTAAAGATGCCACCTAATGAATATAAAAAAAGAATAATGGAAACCGAAAGCATTAGCAATATTAGGATGCAAGGAGAAAAACGTATTAATGATGCTGTTCAATCTGCTTTAGATTTTGAAAGTGTTTTAAGAGATAACTATAAAAATTTTGGATTTTGTCTTCATGAAATTGAACCTGGAACTCCTGAAGAAAGATTGAGAATAATAAGAAATGAAATTTCAGATCAATTTTGACTGAGAATCGTCCTGCATGTCTTTTAATATATTTTTCATTTTCTTTTCTTCTTTTAGTGATTTCCAGTAATATGCTTCGTCTCTTGTTTTTTCTGCTATTATAAAAATAATTTTTCCTGGCTTGATTCTTGCGACTCTTCCTGATCTCTGGATTCTTCTTATTGATGATGGGACTGATTCATAGAAAATAACCAGGTCTAATGTATTGATTGACAAGCCTTCTTCACCTACTGATGTTGCTATTATAACATTAAACTCATTATTTTCAAATTGGTTTATTGCATTCAACTGGTGCTTTTGAGTTATGCCTTCTTTTTGGCCTAATAATTTTATTACTTTTGCATTATTTATTTTTGATAATTCTAATGCTAAAATTGCAACTGTATTTCTAAAATTAGCAAAAATCATTATTTTTGCATTTGGATTTGATTCTAACTGCTCTTTTATTATTTCTATTAATTTTTCTAATTTTGGATGAGTTCTATTTTTTAGATTTTCTAATTTTATTAATGCTGTTTTTATTTCTGGATGATTTAAAATATTCTGGGAAGCTTTTGTTTTTTCCAATCTCATTTTATCAAAAAAATCCTTGAAAGAATCTATTGTCTGGGTTTCTAAGATTTCTAAAGCATGTGATAATTTTAATAATTGGGAAACTAAAGAAACGCCATAAAAACCTGCTGGATTTTTTTTATCTATTTCTCTTCTAAACTGGAGCATTAAAACAAGCAAATCTTTTTTGTTTATTACATGGATTGGTTTTGTTACTCCGAATTTTCTTAATTCTGACAATTTTTCATTTTGAATTTTCTTAATATTAGCTTGAATTTCCAATATTTCTTGAGGAAGAGTAACCTTGATGTATTCTACGTTTTTTTCTTGTAAATATGGTGAGACATCTTCATCATCTTCTGTTCTTATCTCTATATTTTCTATAAAAAGATTATTTTTTATTTCATTTATTTTTTCTTTATTGCCTCCTGGTGAAGCTGTTAATGCTAATATTAATGGATGCAAGGAATAATCCTTATAGATTGAAGCTAAAATATTGTAAGAATAATTTTTTACTGTTTTATGTGCTTCATCGATTATTAATAAGGAGACATTTTTTAATTCAATTCTTTTATTTTCCAGATCTGACTGGATTGTTTGAGGGGTTGCTATTATTACCTTAGAAGATTCAAATAACTCTTTTCTTGTTTTTGGAGATAGATTACCTGTGTATAATGTTATTTTTTCTTTTTCAATATTTGTATTATTTTTTATTGTTTCATAATGCTGATTGCATAATGGTTTTGTTGGAGAACAGAAAACTACTTTTGAATCTGGAAATTTATTTAATCTTTCTAGAATTAACAATAATGCGATTGCTGTTTTTCCTATTCCTGTTGGTAAAACAACCAATGTATTCTTTTCTTTTGCTGACTGAAAGATTGATTCTTGATATTCTCTTGGTGTGAAATTTAGGAGATTGAACATAGTAATTATTTTAAATCCTTTATTTTAATTAATTTCTATGATTTTGAAATTAATGGGTTTAATAGACTTATTGGCTGGAATTGGGTTAGTGTTATTAAAATATGACATGTTTCAGACAGTTGTACTTGTTTTGGGGTTACTTGTTTTAATAAAGGCTGTGATGTTCTTTGGAAGTGTAATCAGCTTTATTGACATTGCATGTTTTTTGGTCATAATACTTGCTTCTTTTGGAATATTTAATTTCATAAGCTGGATTGCTGCTATATGGTTGTTTCAAAAAGGATTTTTTAGCCTGTTTTAGTACTTTTCTTTTTGCGAAAAAGAAACCTACACTAAAGAAAAAGCATTTTGAAAAATCTACGCGAAAAGTAAGGGTTGCACCCTTCACGAACCTGCTACGAATCTACATTAAAAAGAGAAATCATTTAGAAAAAAATATCTACTTTATTCCTGATTCTACCTTAAAGAAATAGTAAACGAAAACTATTATTGAAAAGACTAGTGAAAGAATTAAAGATAGTAACGATGGAAGAACTAAAGTTAAGATTATTGTTAATGGAAAAAATGTTATTGAAAAAAAGTATAATGGTCTGGAGAAGAAAAATAAATCTGTTCCTGCTGAGGAAGCTATAGGGACTAGGTTCCAGGCTAGAAACCAAATTGAGATTAAAATGCCTAACTGTATATTAAGGTAATTAAATATTAATATTAATATTAGAACTAAAAATAGACCTGAAAACAAGGAAAGGGCCATTTCAAATTCTTTTTCTTTTTCATATCTTTGACCTAGTTTTTTTACTTTTTCCTGCTTGATGTTATATATTGAACTAAAGTACAATAATCCATTTGAAATAAGCATTAAGATTAATGCCATAAATGCTCTAAGGTAATCTGCTTTTATGTCCATGCTGGAAAATGTTGCTAAATTGCCTTGTTTAAATGAGGAAAATTTTATTCCAATAATATAAACGAGAATTACTATTGCAGTAATGCTGAAAGTTAATAATAAATTCTGAAGCCATGTGTTCCATGCAAATACTTGATTTCTGTCGTTATAAGAAAAAATTATTGAAATTAAGATGATTGAGATAATTACACTTTTAATCTCCTTTGAGGAGAGCTTTAATTCCTGAAACATGACCTGCACCGATTATGACCAATATTTTTTTATCTGGATTATTATTGATTAACTGCTTTATATTATTTGCCATAACTTTATTTCTTTCTTCTATTAAAGCATTATAAATCTCAGGATAAGATTTTTTTACCTGGTTTAAAATTACATGAATTATTTTTTCTTCCGGGACATCTGCTGGGTTGAATGCTATTGAATTTTTTTTAATGAATTTCTTTGTTAAAAACTTCTTTGGCACTAATGATATGAAAAAACCTTTTATTATGTCTTTTAAAATCCTGAATTTTTCTTTTTTACTTATACTTGTGAGTCTTTTTAGGGTTATATTAATATCCTGATCTATTAATTGTAACTTAATGTTATTTTTTTTAGCCAAGTCTATTGCTTTTTTCATTTCATCACCAGGAGAAGTGCCTACTACTCTTGCTAATTTTTTTTCAATATAAGCCCCAATTAAACTTAAAAGGAAAGAAGTTGTGTTTTGAAAGCTATATTTTTTCCTTTTTACCTGATTGGTTAATACTAAAAATCTGCCATAATCTAATTCCAGGCAAATTATGTCTGGGGAGTAGCTTAAAACAGTGGTTTCTACCTCGTTTATGCTTGCTGGAGAGATGTGAGATGTGCCAATAAACTTAATCATCTAAGAAAAGAAATCTTTAAATATATAAACTAGTAGGTAAAAATACCTAAAGGAGGAAAAAATGTTAAAAACGAAGAGAGTAACTGAAACTTATGGTATGAGAGTTTTTACTGATGATGGTAATTATTTTGGAGACATAGAAGAAACTATTATTTCTGGAAATAAAATATCCGGGTGGAGAGTCAAAGCAACTAAAGGCTCTAAATTAAGTAAAATCTTAAGTGGTGCTAAGGGTGTTATTGTTCCACATCAATATGTAAAATCATTTGGTGATGTAGTAGTTGTTAGTGCAAATGCCTTACCAAATTATGAAGAACCTGAAGGAGATATGGGTGGGGAAATATAAATGAGTACTCCTCTTGGAAGAGCTGTTGAGTTTTTAAGAGATTTTGGACTATTTGATGTAATAGTACCATTTATTCTTGTTTTTACTATTGTTTTTGCTATCTTAGAAAAGACTATGATTTTTGGAAAGCAGAAGATTGGGGAGACTGAATATCCTCAAAAGAACCTGAATGGGGCAATTGCTTTTGTTATTGCTATGATTGTTGTTGCTACTGCAAATGTTGTTAGTATAATTAATGCTGCTTTGCCTAATATAATATTAGTTTCTGTAATCTCTGTTAGTTTCTTGATATTAATAGGAGTATTCTGGCAGACAGGTGAATTAGATTTCAGAACAGCGCATAAAAGACTATATGGCTTTTTTGTATTTTTGCTTTTATTAATTGTTTTAGGAATATTCTTTGCTGCTATGCCTTACAAAGATAGTAGCTTGTTAATGTATGTTGTTAATTATGGTTTAAATAATGCTAATGGTGCTATTGTTGGAAGCCTTATTATGTTAATTGCTGTTGTTGGGATTGTTTGGTTTTTGATGAATGGTATGAAGCCTGCTCCTAAACCAGAAGAAAAGAAAAAGTAAGAAAAGATTAAAAAGCTGAAAATTATAATTAATTTATTATGGAGAAAAAAGAGGTGTGATGAATGGCAAATTTTTATGACATATTTTATAATTTACAAGGCAGTGGATTTTATGATTTCTTCCTTCCTTTTATATTGGTATTTGCAATTGTTTTTGCTGTATTAGAAAAAGTCAGATTATTTAAAAGAGGAGATCAAGTTAATACTCCTGCTAATCTTATTATTTCAATTGTTGTTGGTTTATTATTAGTTAATCAGTTTCAGATTGTAGCTGCATTAAATTCGTTTATACCTAGAGTTTCATTCTGGATAATTGTTGTTGTAATGTTCTTAATAGTAATTGGATTATTTGGTGTTGGTATAGATAAAGGATTTAGTGGATTTATGCTATTATTATTTACCATTGTTGGCGTAGTAATAATTTATTTTTCCTTGGCTCCTGCATTAAACTTCCAATTACCTTATTGGATTGAAATGAATCCTGGATGGATTGCAATGGGTGTAATATTTTTGATTGTTGTATTTGCCATGTCTGGGGCATTTTCAGGTTCATCTTCAAACAATAGTATGAAGAATTTAGGTGAATCTTTAGATAAAATGTTTGGACGAGGCGGCGGCGGAAGTTTAGGGAAATAAATTAAATATGGCAACTTTACTTGATGCAAATATAATGGAACTTATTGCGCCAATAATTATTTTTCTTTTTATTATGCTTATTTCTTTTGCTGTTCTTGATAAATTCAAGTTAATGGGGGAGAATAAAGCATTGCATGCACTTGTTGCTTTTTGCATTGCTGTTCTGTTTTTGTTTTCAAGAACTGCTGTAGGTGTTGTTGTTGCTACAACTCCCTGGTTTGTTGTTATGATGGTTTTAGGGATGTTTGTAATATCATTTTTCTTATTTTTAGGTGTCAAAGAAGAGACTATGGGAAATGCATTAAAAGATCCTAAAGTTTACTGGACATTATTATTGATTATTATTATTTTTCTTTCTGTTGTAATTGCTAATGTGTATAAAGCAAGCAATCCTGTAGATGAAAATGCAGCACCTAATGAAGGCATAAATGCTTTAGTTAATCCAAAAGTATTAGGGGCTGTTATTTTATTAGTAATTGCTGCATTTGCTGTTAGTTTTATTTCTGAAGGCATGATTCTAAAAAAGTAAGGATTGCATCCTTCACGAACCTGCCATTATTATTTACGAACCCGCACTAAAAAGAAACAATCCAAAAAATCTGCAAAATTTAATATTAGAAATAGATAAAAATGGAATTACTCTTGTTTTTTTATGAAAGCGTATTTAGCAATTAAATTTCATGAAGATTGTAAAAATAAAAAGTTAATAGAAACAATAATTGAAGTTCTAGAAAAATCTGGTTTTGAAGTAAAAACAATTATTAAAGATTATGAAAAGTGGGGCAAAGTTAAATTTAAGCCTGAAGAATTAATGAAATTAACTTTCAAATTAATAGATTCAAGTGATTTGCTGATTATTGAATTTTCTGAAAAAGGTGTTGGTTTGGGAATAGAAGCTGGTTATGCTTATTCAAAAAATATACCTATTGTTGTTATTGCAAAAAAAGGTTCTGATATATCAAATACTCTTTTAGGTATTGCAAAAGAAGTTATACTCTATGAAAATCCTGAAGAACTTACCCTAAAATTAAAAAAATAAAAAGAAATTTATTTATTTTTGTCTTTGATTTTTTCTGTTACTGCTTTTAATTCCTTTATATTTGTTGTTAAAGGCTCTAATATTTTTTCAAAGACTTTTTCCAATGCTTTCATTTCTGTATTTACATTTGTTATATTATCATTGTATTCGTTTACTTTTCCTATTAATGCTTTTTGTAAATCCATGAACCTATCCTGGGTTCGTAAAACTTCCTGTTTTATTGCTGATACATCATTATTCATGCGTTCTTTCCATAAAGACAGGTCTCCAAATCTTGCCTGAAATTCTGCAAATTTTTCTTCTATGATTGATTCTGCTAATTGCTGAAATTCTTCTGTTGATGGCTGTAATGACTGTTGCTGAGAATATGACGGAGAATATTGCTGATTAAACTGCTGCGTTGGTGCTGGTGCATCTTCTAATAATGGATTGGATTGGGGCATTGATTCCTGTGGCTGTGCTGAAGGGGCTGGAAGCTCTTCACTTGCATCAAACTTTGACAATTCATCTATTATGTTTTCCTGATCTTTTTTTGGTGGCATTTTCTTCTATTATTCTCCTAACATCTTTTTCTGTTGTGAAATTTAGAGGGTTCCAGAAGTTTATGTATTTTTCTATAACCTTAACCTGCTCTACTTTAGCGAAAAATCTCATTTCTGAAACTAAATGCTCTATGATTTCCTTTAAATCATAACTTGTTTTTTTTATATCTTTTATTTCTTCCCTTAATAATGAGATTTCTTTATTCATTTTCTTATATTGTTCAATCATGTTTTGATTTATTATAAGAAGACGGTCTCTCATTAAGGTATATTTAGATTCAATTAACCTCAATCTTTCGCTTTCATTAAAATCCTGTTGCAATTGTTCTGGCATAATACCCTCTTTTACTTTTCTTATACTTATAGTATATAAAAGGTTTTTGCTTTATTCTTAGTTAATTATTTATACTACATCTATTTATGTTTAAATATGCTGTTTAACAAGAAAATAAAACCTGATGATTATGAGTTAATAAAAGAGGGAAGCGATACTGTAATAAGAATAAACACTTCAGGAGTAAGTTACTTGCCTTCTCTGGAAGATGATGCTAACTGCATGGCTATAACTATAGACAAATTAGTTGAGAATCCAGGAATTACAAGAATTGTTTTTTCTGACAGAAGAAACTATACTTATCCTTATGATCAGACTGAAATCTTGAGAGAAGTTGCTTCTATTTATTCTTTGCTTGTTAAAAGAAAGAAATTACTTGGAATAGATTCTGTTAATTTTGGACAAGGAAGCGAGAGATATTCTGACAACTGGAGAAATGAATTACAAAATTTATTATTGGGATTATTAAAAAGCGACCCTATTAGTGCTTTTGTTGAAATTAAAAGATTAATAAGAGAGGAGAAAGCTAAAATACAAATTGCTTCTGGATTACAAGAAGTCAATCATAGGAATAGTTATGTTGAATTATTAATGTATGTTCATTCTGTTTTGGAAGAGACTAAATTAATTAAATTGGTTTCTGGAAAATTAAGCGGGCATATTATTGGGAATAGGATTATCTACAAGGAAGTTTTCAGGCCAATAATAAGCCCTGATTTTATGTTTACCAGGTTAATGGCTGAAGCTCCATTAGATGCCTCTGAATTAGATACTTATTCTATTGGAGAGAATGCTGATGTTTCTATATTTAAATTAAAAAATAATATAAAATATTTATATCACTTAAGTCCTCCTGAATTTAAACTTGATGAGGATAAATATGAATTATTAGATATTGCAAGAAGGACTCTTGCTGAACATAAGCCAAAGAAAGAAGAATTTTTGGATACTGAAAAAATAAGAGGTACTTTTTATAATATTGGAAAAGACTTGATTCAGGAATTAGCTGTAAGAAAAGGAATTAATTTAAAATTAAAAGAATTAAGTGAACTGGCTAATATACTTGTTAGATATACTGTTGGTTTTGGTTTAATTGAAGTTTTATTGAATGATGAAAAGGTACAGGATATTTCTATTAATGGGCCTATTGGAGAGAGTCCTATATTTTTAGTACACCAGGAATTTGATGAATGTGTTACTAATATTTATCCTTCTAAAGAAGATGGAGAGGGATGGGCTTCTAAATTCAGGGTTATGAGCGGAAGACCTTTAGATGAAGCTAATCCTGTTTTGGATACTGAATTGACTTTGCCTAATGCAAGAGCGAGAGTTGCTATTATTTCTGCTCCATTAAATCCTGTTGGTTTAGCTTATACTTTAAGAAGACATAGAGATGACCCCTGGACCTTGCCATTATTTATTAAAAATGGAATGATTAATCCATTAAGTGCTGGATTGATTAGTTTTTTAGTTGATGGCAATCGTTCTATATTAGTTGCTGGAACAAGAGGTTCTGGTAAAACTTCATTGCTTGGTTCTGTTTTAGTTGAAGTTATGAGAAAGTATAAAATAATAACGGTGGAGGACACTTTAGAATTATGCGTTGATTCATTAAGAAAGTTGGGATATAATATTCAGCCAATGAAAGTTAGAAGTGCATTAACAAAAGGAGGGAGTGAATTAGAAGCTGATGAAGGAATCAGAACTAGTTTAAGAATGGGTGATTCTGCTTTGATTGTGGGAGAGATTAGAAGTTCTATCAGGGGAACTGAAGAAGTAGTTATTGTAGAAAATGGAATTACTAAAAGAGTCCAGATTAAAGATTTAGAAAACAAAGATATTGAAAATATTTATGTTCCTACACTTGATTTTAATCTTAAAGTAAAACTATCTAAACTTACTGCATTTGTAAAACATCCTCAAAGAAATAAGCTTTTAAGAATTAAAACCAGAACTGGAAGAAATGTTACTGTTACTCCGGATCATAGTTTATTTACTTCTCATAATTTTAAAGTAAATCCTATTGAGTGTAAAGACTTGAAAATAGGAAGCAAGATTGTGTTACCTTCTAAATTACCTTGCGGGTATAATGATATTAAGCATTTAAATCTTTTAGAAATCTTAGATAATGCAAGAGTTGAAAATTTTGAAGAGCCTGTAAGAAGTGCTATTTCTAAAGTTGGATGGAAAGAAGCTACTTCAATATGCGAAATAAAATCTGGTGATATATACAATTATTTTAGAAAACAAAAAACCAATATGCCTATTAATGCTTTTAATAAATTAATGATGGTTACAAATGAAAATCCTAATCTAGAATCTTTATCTATTAAAAATGGAACTAGTAATAATTTAAATGTTTTATTGCCTGTAAATTCTAATTTTTGCAGATTTTTAGGTTATTTTATTTCTGAAGGTTATTATTCTAAAAATGGGGTGGTTTTATCAAATAATAATGAAAAAATAGTTTCTGATATTGTAAATATATGTAAGACTGAGTTTAAACTTTCTCCTTATATAAGAAAAACTCATGGTTTAGGAGAATCTAATCAGATATCTATTCATAATTCTCCTTTAGTTAAATTATTATCTTCTATCGGATGTGGGAGAACAAGTAAAGAAAAAGGAATTCCTGCATTTATCTATGGATTATCTGAAGAAAAAATATATTCTTTTTTAAGCGGGCTTTATGCTGGTGATGGTAACTTTACTTATTCAAAAAGTTCTGGAAATTGTGCAAGATATTATACTATTTCATTAAAACTTGCTGAAGATTTAATGTATTTACTATTACATGTTGGAATAGTTGCAAGACTTCATAGCAGAAAAAGTAAGGGTATTGGAAAGAATGAATTATATGTAGTAGAGTTTAAGGATAGAAATTTTTTAAAAAAGTTTTTAGATAAAATTGATTTTATCAAATATGATAAAAAGATTATAGAAAAAAATGTTTCTCATTCCAAATTTAATGATGTTAGTTATGATATTGAAGAATTAGAAAAACATCTTAAATTAATAAGGAAGTACAGGCATTTAAGAAAATATAATTCCTGCGGGAAAGAATTTCTTAGGAAAATAGTTGCTGATGAAAACACAAGGGCAGATGATTATATCAAGTCATTTGCTAATGGGGAATTTTATTTAGATGAAGTTAAAGAAATTGAAGAAGTAAATTTAGAAGAAGGAGAACATGTTTATGATTTATCTGTTTCTCCTACTCAAAATTTTATAGGTGGTTTTGGAGGAATATTGTTACATAATACAGAAGCACTTGCACTTTTTGAAGCTATGAGAGTAGGAGCACTATCTAATGTTGTTGCTGGTACTATTCATGGTGCTTCACCATATGGTGTTTATGATAGACTTGTAAATGATTTGAAAGTACCTAAGACTAGTTTTAAAGCAACTGATATTATTATTATTGCTAATCCTGTGAGAAGTGCTGATGGATTGCATAAAAAAAGAAGATGCTTAGAAATTGCTGAAGTAAGAAAGAACTGGGAAAATGACCCTATTGCTGAAGGCGGGTTTAATGATTTAATGAAATATGATGCTAAACTTGATACATTGAAACCTAGTGATAATTTGATTAATGGCGATAGTGATGTGTTGAAAGACATTGCTTCTGGTGTAAAAGAATGGGTTGGAAATTGGGATGCTGTTTGGGACAATATTACTTTAAGAGCTAATATTAAACAAGCAATTGTTGAATATGCTAATCAAACAGGAAACAATGCTATTTTAGAAGCACCATTTGTTATACGTTCAAATGATGTTTTTCATCAGATTTGTGATGAAGTAAGAGAAGAAGTTGGAAGCATTGATTCTAAGCGAGTACTTTTTTTATGGAATGAATGGGTTAGGAATGAATTAAAAGCGATTTAGTAAGGTATATAAAATATAATGTTTTAAGCTTTCTTAGGAAGAAACTAAAGAAGAGTCAATCTCTTCTAATGTTAAGCAAAGCTTAACACTTAAGGAAAGAAAATATGAAAATACAACTGATATTGATGAGCTTATTGCTATTGGGAATTGTTAATGGGGCGTCTATTGAAAAGACAATGGTTGTTGGGGATACATTTGAATTTCAGGGGAAGAATATTACCTTAATTGGTATTTCGATAGATAAAGACAAAGTTTCTATTTGTGTGAATGGAGAGCAAAAGATAATTTACCCTGATGATGAATTTCAAGGTGTTGATTTCAAATTAAGAAAGATAAAAGAGGCATATGTTGAATTAAGAGCTTTAGTTGATTGTAATAATTGCAAATGTACTGGAAATGAATGTAGTAATGAAAAATGTTTTGGTCTTATTAGTGAATTTAATAATACATTAAATCAAGATAATAATTTAAATAACAATCAGGGACAGTCAAATCAAACAATTAATACAAATAATACTGGAAATTTAAATGAAGTTAAAAGCATCAGTTGGATTTATTATGTTTCATTTAGCCTTATTTTAATTGTTATTGTTTTACTAATTTTTGTTTTGCTAAATAAAAAAACTAGTGAAGAATCTGTTACAAAAAAAGAGAAAAAGACTCCAATTAAAAGTTCAAAAAAGAAGAGGTGAGATTTATTAGAAAAGAAGAGGATGATATCCTGAGAAAATATCAGGACAAGCTAAAGAGAAATGTTGATTTAGAGGATTCTGCTGAGTTACAAGATTTTTCAAGAAGCTATAAAGACTTCAGGCAAGAAAAGTTAAATATAAGCTCTGGATTATATGAAAGATTATGCAATTTATTTGAGGGATTAAATGTAAATGTCAAGGATTCTAAATCTGTTGAGGATGCAATTGAGCTTTCTCACTTAAACATTACTGCTAAAGGTGCTGCTGGTTTTGCTGCATTTTTTGTTGGATTACTTGCTTTAATATTTTTTTCTTTAGGAATCGCTGCTTATTTAACTTCTGAAGGTGTTACTCTTGCTTTAATTTTTATTATGTTTGCTTTGATTTCAATATTACTATTTAATTTTATTTTCAAAATTCCTGTTTATTTAAGTGCAAGATATAGAATGAAGGCATCTAGCCAGATGGTTTTATGTGTTTTGTATATTGTTATTTACATGAGGCATACTTCTAATTTAGAGCATGCTATTAAGTTTGCTTCTGAACATATTAAAGGGGAGTTAGCTTTAGATTTCAGAAAAGTATTCTGGGACATTGAAACTGGGAAGTATTCTACTATAAAAGAAAGTTTGGATGCTTATTTATTAAGATGGAGAGAGACTAATTTAGAATTTGTTGAATCATTTCATTTGATTGAGGGGAGTTTATATGAAACTACGAATGATAGAAGAATTGAGATGCTAGAAAAAGCTCTTGATATTATCTTAGATGGGACTTATGAAAACATGCTGCATTATGCACAGAATCTTAAAAATCCTATTACTATGTTAAACATGCTTGGAATAGTATTACCTATTCTTGGATTAGTTATGCTACCTTTAATTGGCTCTTTAATTGAAGGGGCTGGATTTACAAAAATAATATTTTTACTTGTAATTTATAATGTTATTTTACCTGTATCTGTTGCTTTTATTGGACTGGATATTTTAACAAAAAGACCTGCTGGTTATTCTGAGATTAATATTGTTGAGGAGAATCCTGAATATAAAAAATATGAAAATATTGTTGTTAATATTAATAACAAAGAAGTTTTAATTAATCCTGCTATTTTTTCTGTTTTGATTTTTATTGCATTATTATTTCTTGGATTAATTCCTGTTATTATGCATTTTTTTAATGTAAAAGATTTTTTTATTATGGGTGATTTATTATTTTTAGATTATAAAAGTGCAAGTGGTTTGGCATGTACTTCTAATTCCTGCTATGGGCCTTTTGGAATTGGGGCTGTTATACTAAGTTTGTTTTTGCCATTAGCTATTGCTTTTTCTTTATGGGCATATTATTCAATTAGAACTAAGAAATTATTAGTTATAAGAGAGGAGACTCAGAAATTAGAATTTGAATTTTCTGCTGCTTTATTTCAATTAGGAAATAGGGTGGGGGATGGAGTGCCTGTAGAAGTTGCTGTTAATGATGTTGCTAATAATTTTTCAGGGACTTCAACTGGAAAATTCTTTGAGATTGTTAATAATAACATAAACCAGCAGGGAATGGATATAAGGGAAGCTATTTGGATGTTGCTAAATCAATGATTGGGGTAAGTGTTTATGTAAACAAAATAAGGCAGGTTAATGAAAGATTAAAGGATTTACTTTCTGAAGATATTAGTTCAATGAAAGGTCAAATTAGTTTCTTAACACCTATAATTGCTGGAATTGTTGTTGGAATATCATCTATGATTGTTTCTATTTTAGGAAAATTAACTTCTGTTTTAGCTGTACAGGGAAGTTCAGCTTCTTTGACTGGGGGTAGTGAAGTTACAAATTATGCAGGTTTAGTAGATTTATTTAAAATTGAGAATATCGTACCCAGTTATTATTTGCAAATTGTTGTTGGATTGTATTTAGTTGAGATTATTATTATTTTATCTATCTTATCTAATGGTGTTGAAAACGGAGATGACAAGATTAAAGAGAAAAACTCTATTGGGAGTAATTTATTAAAAGGGGGAATACTTTATTTATTAGTAGCTGGAATAACTACAATAATATTTGGTTTTTTAGCTATAAGTATTAACCTGACTGGTTAGGTTTCTTTCTTGCAAAGAAAGAAAGTCCTGAAAGAAAGAAGCAGAATGAAGAAAATGGATAAAAAAGGTGATTTAAAATTAATTGTAATCCTAATTGCTTTGTTAATATTTAGCATAATTGTATTTTACATTATAAAAGGGGTTGTTGGATTTTAAGAAGCTTTTTTCTTGCAAGAAAAAATCTTCAATAAAAAAGAAGCAAGATGACAGGAAAGAAAACATTTAGGAAAAAAGAAGCAAAATGAAGAAAACAAAAATGAATAAAAAAGGTGAAGATGGATGGTCAACTAGTCAAAAATTTATTTTGCTTTTAGTTACTTTGATTGTTTTGGTTTCTGCAACTTATGGAATTACTAAACCTGCTGACAGGGCTGGAAGTATAAACAAATGCAAGACGTGGATTGCAATTGAATCTGCACCTATTGCTGGAAAAACTTTTGGAATAAAATCTTTTGGATTTTTCGATTTAAATTCACCTTGTGAAACATGGAAAGTTAATGTTGGAAAAAATGAAGAAATTTATGAAACTTTAGCTAATGAAATGTACACTTGCTGGGATATGTATGGGAGAGGAGAGAAAAACTGGTATAGTGACTGGAGTCCAGTAGGTGGTATTGGTAAAAAAAATACTGAAAAGAATTGTTTAGTGTGCAGTGAAATAAGATTTGATGAAGAACTTTTTGAGAATAATCAGGAAAAAAGCATTGATTTAAATGAATTATGGACCTATATGTCAAGTCATCAGATTCCTGGAAGAGCTGAGACTTATACTGAATATTTTTTGAAAAGCGAAAATGCTAATATAAACACCCCTAGTTTTCAAAATTCAAAATTTGATGTTAGTCAAGATAAACCAGTTTATGTGACTTTTCATATTACTAAAGGTGATAAGTCTTACTTGGGGCAAGGTCTTGCAACGACTGGAGGTGCTGCTGCTGGTGTTACTTCTTCTTATCTTTTAGGAACTGCTATAGCTGGTGGTAGTGCTGCTGCTACTGCAGGAACTGTAGCTACTACTGGAACTGTTTTAACTTTAGGCGGTAGTTTTTTAGGTGAAACAGCTTTAATAGCTTCTGCAGGTACTGCAGGTGCTGCTAGTGGAGCTGGAATTGCAGCTGCGATTCCTTTTATGTTTAGTCCAATTGGACTTGGAATTATAGCTGTTGGAATAACTGCTGCTACTGTTACTTATTATGCAGTTGATGATTCTTATATTGCACCTTCATTAATGATATTTGGCTATGACAAAAATAATGAAGCTAATGTAAAACCATTTTGCGATAATATTTATTATAAACCTAGAGAAGGCGTGTGGGAGAAACTGAAGAATGAAAATTCAAATGTTTAAAAAAGGAGAATTGCATTGGGACATGATTGCAAGGGCATTAATGGTTTTAGCTTTTTTGATTATTATTTTATTAATTATAATGGCTTTTAAAACAAAGCAATTTACTTTAATTGAAAGAATAAAAAACCTGATTACTTTTGGAGGATAAATGGAACTAAAAACTATTGTCTATGCCTTAATTGTTTTTTTTGTAATAGTTGGTACTTTTTTTGCTTATAATTATATTTCAAAAGATCCAAAAAATGCATTGTTTGGGATTATTGACTGGCTTATGGGGGAAAAGGAATTTGATTATACTCAAGCTAATCAAGTAGCACGAAATTATTTTAACAATCCTGAAGATACTCAAAATGATTTGATTGCTAAATTAGAAAAATGCAAAAGTTCTGAAACTAATAATTGTGGGTGTGAACTGGGTTTAACTGGTTTTAGTGAGAATCATATTATTGAAGTTAATAAAGACGAACTGATTTTATTTGACAATAGAATTTATGAAAATTCTGAAAGCAATGTCAAATTAAACGAGATTTCATTTTCAAATGCAAATTGCATCTGGAAAAATCCAAATGAAAATGAGATTAAGGATTTCCAGATTATATTCAAGAAAGAAGAAGAGGTTATTGTTCCTAAATTATTTTATGAAACAGCATGGTATAAATCTAATTATGAAGAAAATCTTGCTAATATTGAAATGTATAAAAGCAATGGAAATTTATGCTGGTTGGATGCTAGTTCAATTGGATTTGGAACTGTAACTTCGTGTGTATAAACAGAAAAGCTTATATAAATTGATAAATAAACAAAAAAAGGAGATGATGTATATGAATAAAAGAGGAGCTGAATTATCTTTTAATATGATTATTATAGCTGTGTTAGGCTTATTGGTTTTAGTTGTTTTAGGAGCTTTGTTCTTAGGTAAATTATCAGGTGTTACTGATTCTACTAACAAAGTTTTTAGCCCTTTAAGTGTAGCACAGGCTGGTTGTAGTACTAATTGCAACTCAGACAAATTAACTGGTTCAAAATCTTATTGTAATGCTGAATACAGCTTAGATGCTGATAATGATGGTAAAACAGATATGGATGGAGATCTAATTAAAAAATATAAGTGCAATGAAGCACCTATAAGCTCAATTTGTCCTGAAGTGGCATGCTAGAAGCTTTTTCTTTGCGAAAGAAAAATCTTCAATAAAAAGAAAGCAGTATGTCTTAGATAAAGAAGAAGCAGAATGAAAAAAATGACTAAAAAAGGCGAGTTAAGCATTAATGTAATTATTGTTGCAATACTTGCCTTGATTGTTTTAGTCACTTTAGTTATTATTTTTAATCAACAGATAGCGAATGTTCTTGGTGGTTTTGGAAGCATTAGCAGAGGAACTGTTGACCAGGCAAATAATCTTCCTGAGAAATTATTTGGTGAAGATGATTCTGATAGTTCTGCTGGAACAAATCCACCTGCTACAACATGAAAAGCCTTCTTTAGTAAAGAAGCCTTTTGGGAAGAAAAACAAAATGAATAAAAAAGGTATTTCTGGGCAGCTTTTAATTGGGCTTGTTATAGCTGTAATGCTAATATTTGTTTTAATCAAATTTATTATAATTCCTAGTTTTGGAACTTCTGAAGAAGAGAAACAATATTATTATGATATTGTAAATGCTCAAAAAGTACCTGCAAATAGACTAGAAAAATTGAATACTTATGATGAACTTATTGAAAATGCTATTGATACGAATGATGCTGACATTTCTGTTGAGTTTGTGAAAGCTTTGATACTTGAAAGCAATCCAAATGTTGATGAGAAATTGAAAAATGATTTAAGAGCTGGCTTATTGCCTCTTGATGCTGAGATTGCCACTAAATATGGTTTAATGATTGATAGTGAGAATGATGAAAGACTAATTGCTGAAAAAAATCTAAATGCTGGTGTAGCTTATTTGAAGTATTTACATGAGAAGGTGCATGATGATAAGAATGAAAAAGATGACATGCCTTACATTGTTCTTGGATTTTATAAGGGATATGATGTTGTTTTAAGCTCCTGCCCTGTTGGAATTTCTGGAGGTTTTGAAAATTGTGATGTTAATGCTTTAGTCAATGTACCTGTCGAAAAAGTTATAGTTTATGAAAAGACCTTAACAGCATAACATAAATAATTTAAATTGAAGTTCTTTCTTTATTATATGCAAAAAAGAGGAAGTTTTGATGAAAGGCTTTATTTATGGCTTTTTTATATTGTTTTATTATTAGTTACTTTTGCTTATCTTTTTGGGCAAGTTAATGACCAGATTACTTTTAAAAATTATAAAAAAGATTTATATGTGAGAGATATTGCCCTTATTTCTGACAGTTTGCAAGAAAGTTATCTTTCTTATGATTTAAATTATAGCTTTAATGAGCAATATAATGTTAATTTTGACAAAGGTGAAGCAAAATTTGATAATGCAAAATATTATTATTTCAAACCTGATTTTAATTTAAATTTAAACACTAACAAAATGGAGTTTAACAATGAGTAAAGGGAGCTTTATTTTATCAAAAGAATCTGTTTTATTATTCTTTAATATTTTTTTCTTAATTGTTGTTGTAGTTTCTGTTAAGGTTGCTTTAGCACATGATACTGAAGGAATATTGCATGTTGAAAAATTACATGAGAGAGTATTTGCAAATAATATTTATTACAATGAATGTTTTCTTTTAAGTGACAATAGAGTTCATTATGGTGTTATTGATTTGAATAAATTAAATTCTGATAATTTTCAAAAATGCATGAATCAGGGAAAATATGCTATTAGGTTTAATTTATTTTATGAAAACGAAGTAAAAACACTTACTTTTAATGATGAATTATTAAATGCTGAAATATTTTGCAATATCAAGAAGAAAAATTTATTATGCAATAATTATACTTATTATGTAAATGTTTATGATAATGGTGAAATTAAAGAGGCGAAAGCTAATTTATGGCTGGTTGGTGTAAAAAATGAGTAAAATGAATAAGAAAGGGCAGGAAGAGGCGATATTAGCAATATTAAGCATATTTATCATAATTTCAATAATTGTGATTTATTTTTTTCTTGCTTCGGACAATAAAATAAGCGAGGAATATGGTGTAAGTGTTTCTAATAATTTTAAAATTGAAATTTTGAATTTAGCGAGGGAGCAAATTAATTATAAAGGAGAAGAGTATAGTGCTATTGACTTGTTTTACATTTATTTGAAGGATTCTGAAGATGTTGCATTGAAAAATTTATTGCAAATTAAAATTGATGAATATAGTGAATTTTCTTCCTGTGACTACATAAGAGAGCATGGAATTATTTTTCCTATATTAGTTAATAAAGCAAATATTAATGAACTTGATGATGTGAAAAACAAAGTTGTTTTTGAAACTGAAAATCCTGAGAAAATTATTATATTTACTTCGAAATACTGCTTTAAAGAGGAGGCAGGGTTCTTTCTTTGAAAAGAAAGAAAATCCTGAAAGAAAGAAACTAAAATGAATAAAAGAGGAATTTTTATGCCTGTACTAGCTATTTTAACTGTTACATTATTTGTGTACATGATATTTACTTTGAATGGTAATAGTGAAAGACATATATTTGTTGGGGAAAGCATTCCTGTATTATTTAATTCTTATCAGGATGCTGAAGTTGATTATTTTAATCATGAAAATATTGGGAGATACTCACTTGAGAAAGCTAAAACAAATACTTTTAGTTCTTCATGCCTTTCTAATTGGGAGGAGAAATGCAGAAATAATGAACTTCTTGTTGAGAATTTGAAAATTGAGATTAAAAAATATAGTGAATTTGAAAATGTTTTTCTTGAAGGGAATATTACTACTATTATTTTTAATGAAAGAAAGTATAGTGCTAGTTTTCAAAATGGAAATTACAGCTATTCTTTGAAGCCTGTTGTTGAACTCAATCTAACATAAGGGTTGCACCCTTTATGAACCTGCCTAAAAACTGGTGCCCTTCATGAACCTGCGCACTTTCTTTGCAAAGAACTTACACTAAGAAAGCACTTTTCATGAACCTGCAAATAAAAACTTGCATATTCTCAAGAACTTACTAAAATATTATGATTTTATAAGTATATTTTGATTATGGAAATCAATAAAAATAGCTAAAGAAGGAGATTCTTATGATTAATTTAAGCTATGAAGACATTATAGGGAGGATAATTGCTGAAAAAAGGGTTTCTCAAGAGGAAATTGAGCTTAAGATAAAAGAAAAGATAAACAAGTTTACTGATTTGATTACTAAAGAAGGTGCTGCTCATATTGTTGCTAATGAATATGGTGTAAAATTAGTTAAAGAATTTGAGAAGAAAGATATTAAGATTAACAAATTAATTCCTGGATACAATAATGTTGATGTTACTGGAAAAGTTGTAAAACTTTATGGTATTCGTGAATTTAATAAAGAGAACAGGCAGGGGAAAGTTGCTAATTTTTTAATTGGAGATGAATCTGGAATTACTAGGGTTGTTCTTTGGGATACTAATCATATTAAATTAATTGAAGATGGTTCTATTACAGAAGGCAAGAACTTAAAATTAAAAAATTGCTATGTTAAAGAAAATAATGGTTATAATGAAGTTCATGTGGGAAACAGGGGTGAGATTTCTTTTGAAGTTGATAGGGATGTTATTGTAAATAATATTGTTGCTAAAGTGACTAAGAAAATAAATGAATTAAAATCAGGTGATAATGTTGAGGTGTATGGACATGTTGTACAGGCATTTGAACCTAGAAGTTACAGGGCTTGTTCTGAATGCAATAAGAAAGTTATTGACAAATGCTTAGAACATGAAAATGCTACTGTTAAAGATGTTCCTATTTTGAATATTTATTTAGATGATGGTTCTGCTAATATACGTGTAGTTGCTTTTAGGGAAAATGCTGATGAGATTTTAAAAAATTGTGGTACTTTTAATGAATCTCTTGGAAAATTCTTAGCTATATCCGGGAGAGTTGTGAAAAATGAAATGTTTGAAAGAATTGAATTAATTGCTAATAATGTTAGAGAAGGCGACTATAAAGATGCTTTACAAGTTTTGAATAGTTGAAAAGAATTATAATAAATATCCCCCATCAAGGACTAGTGATTGCCCTGTAATCCCCCTTGCTTTTATTAAATATAAAACTGAATAAGCTATTTCTTTTGGGGTAAGTAATCTTTTTTGTGGTGTTTCATTAATAATTTTATTAAGTTCTTTATCTGAAAAATTATTTATTACTAATTTAGTATTGGTATAACCTGGTGCAATAGAATTAACTCTTATTTTTTCTTTATATTTTAAAGCAAATGATTTAGTATAATTTTCAACTTCTGCTTTTACTCCGCTTGCTAAGATAGAATCAGGATTTGGTTTAATTGCATAAATTGAAGATATGTTGATAATAATACTATTCACTGCCATAAACTTTTCTGCCTGTTTACAACAATTATAAACTCCCCAGCCATTTATGCTATGTATTTTATTATAAATTTCTAAATCCTGTTTATTCTGGTTTTCAGGTAAATATATTCCAGCATTATTAACCAAGATATCAATGTAGCCATCAAGCCTGGTT
>JAGVYZ010000034.1 GCA_018303025.1 Candidatus Woesearchaeota archaeon | reverse complement strand
AATTCTAATTCATCTAAATTTAATCTTGATTTAATTCTTGTATCTATTTCCTGCAAAAATTCTTTTTCATTTGTGATTAAGATGATTGTTTTTCTTTGCAAATCTTCTAATAAATTGTATAAAAAGTCTATTTCTTTTTTTAATTTGTCAATTTCATCAAAAATTATTACTGAGGAGGATTTGTTTAAAACCTGAGAGATTTTGTCTATTAATTCTTCTGTTGTCCTGTTCATGGTGAACTTATAGTTTATCTGGTTGCAAATTTCCAAGATTACTTTATGCGCTGAGTTTTTCTTCCAGCAATTAACATATATTGTTTTTATATCATCTGTTTCTTCATTTAATTCTTTTAAGACATGCCTGCAGGAAACTGTTTTTCCTATTCCTGGCAAACCATAAATGAATAGGTTTTTACCTGATTTACCATAAAATAAAGGTTTAATGCTTAATGCTATGAATTGCTTTTCTTCTTCTCTTCCTTTTACTTCTTCTGGAACAAATTCATAATCCAAAACTAAGGGGTCTTTGAATAATGTTTCATTATCTCCTAAAATGTTCTTGAATAAATCTGACATAAAAATTTTAGAATTTTAAATTATATTAAGATTTCTAAGATTTACTAACTGCTGTAGTTTCTGGTTTGTCAGAATTAAATCCTGAATAAGGTGTATTTGCAGGCCTTCCATATTCTTGTGTAAAATCTGCTAATAAATCTAAAAAAGGTTTTTCTTCTTCATAATAAACATCTGTATCTCTGCAACCACCCATTAAATCTACTTTATTTATTACTGTAACTAATCCTCCATTAGGATTTGGAATAATGTAAGTATAAATCCAGCCTAACATAATATTTGGATGTCCATCATTTAATTCAAGAAATCTAGTGAAAACATAATCTTTATGTGCTACTTCTCCACCATGTTTTTGGCAGATTGCATTAAGAGGAGTAATTCCATTCATAATAGCTTGATATCTTCTATGACCTATTCCTTTTCCACTTCCGACTACTTTTTGAAATTCTTTTCCGTTTAATATTTCACTAATAGAACCTGTAAAAGTATCTCTATGTATCCTTGACATTTTAATAAAAAGAATATTATTTTTATAAGTTTTATTATTCTTTAATTATAGTTCTTCCATGCCGTCTTTTGTTATAGCTACGAACCTTAAACCTAAACCCAATCTTAAGACTGCTGAAATAATTGCCATGTGCTCTTTGCCTATGCCTGAGATAATATTTAGAGCTACTTCTGTTGAGGAAGTTTTTTCATTTAATGCCTGATAAATATCGTCTCTTAATTCTTTTAATGACTTGTTAGAATCTACTACTATGAATTCTACGTTTAGGTCTTTTTGAAAATTCTCTTTGCCGAATTCATTAGTAATAAGAAAAACTTTATTCCATTTTTCTGCTTTGATTAAATGGGAAACATGGCCCCAAGTGCCTTTACCTGTTGAAAGACAAGCAATAAGGTCTGTCATTTAAACATAAGCTGCTTTTTTCAAATCTTTATCTGAAAAGTTTTCTTTTATGAAGTTAATCATTATTTCATTGTTTGCTGCTTCATAAGTAATCAAAGCATTGCTTAATCTTCCTTCTTTTAAGAAAGTGTCTCCTACTTTATTCATTCTTTCTTTATCGCCTGCTGCTTCATAAGCACGAGCTGCATTTTCCAATTGATGAGACTCTTTTGCACATGAATCTCCTATTTCAATTAATTTAGGAATATTTTTTGTTACTGAGAAAACTTCTATTGCGAAGTCTAATTTTCCCTTTCTTATGCAAATTTCACCAACATCATTTAATTTTTCTTTTTCATTTGCATATCTAAATGCTTTTATTGCTCCGCCTTCATTACCTTCTCTAATACATCTGTCACCAATTTGAACTAATTTTTCTCTGCTTCCTGCTACATTATATGATTCTATTGCCTGGTCATACATTCCCATACTAACATAGTTATCACCAATAACAACTATTTTTTGGCGATTGCCTACTAGTAAGAAAGTTGAGAGAGCTTCTTTTGTTGAGCCTCTTTTTATATATTCGTCACCGACTGCTTCTAAAATCTGGTTACGAGTTTCGTCAGTGAACATCGAGAGATTAACATTTTCTATGCCTTTTTTAAGTATTACAGGGACAAGCTTGCTAAAACTGCCTTCTGAATCCATTGATTGGTTTTTGGTTTTCATGTGTTTTGGAAGATTATTTTGATTTATAATAATTATGGAATTGCAAAATATTGATTGATTAATCAGGAAAGGCCTGTTTTAAGTAAAATTTATTAAGATTAAGCCTTTTCTTTTAGAAAGAAAAGCCTTATGGAAAAGAAAACATTTAGAAAGAAAAGCCTTATGGAAAAGAAAACGTACTTTCTTTTAGAAAAAGAACCTGCGCTAAGAAAACAAAAAAAGAAAATAAATTAAGGAAAATAATAATGAAACATTCGAAAAAAAGCCAAGTTGCAATGGAATACCTTGCTTTGATAGCATTTGTCATGATTGTTTTAGGTGTTATTTCTTATATTTACTTTAATAAAAGCAGCGAGGTTAAGGATAGTTTAACTAATAGCCAAATTGACACTATTTCTGATGAAATAGACAAAGCTGTAAATACCTTGTATTCTTATGGAGAAGGAAGCCAATCACTTGTTAAGGTTAATTTTCCACAAAATGTTGAAAGTGTTAAAGTTGAAGGAAGAGATTTGGTTTTTACTGTTAAAAACCAGAAAGGTGGTATTTCGGAGATTGCCAAGAGTTTTGCCTTTGATATTAAACTTGGAAGTGTTATGACTAAAATGCCTGGAGAGAAGACTTTTGTTGTAAAATCTTTAGGAGAGAATCAGGTTTTTATTGGCGAGAAAAACTCACTTGATTACTTAAGAACTAATGTTGTTGGATTGTGGCATTTGGATGATGCTACAAATATAATTAAAGATGATGCTTATGACAATTTTGGAAGTTTTGATTTAGAAAGTACTCCAACACTTAATTTTTGTACTGGTAAATCTGGTTCTTATTGTGATGGTAATGATCTTGTTTTTTGTAATAGTGGAATTCAAGAAGCCCGCTCTAATTGTAATCCTAAAAGATGCTATCCTAATGGTATAAGCTCTGTTTGTGATGAAGTTTGCAGAGAAACTGGAAAAATTGGAAAGGCTTGTGAAATATTTGAATCTGGTTTTGGTGGACCATCTTATCTTGCTGGAAAAGGTATTACAATTCCTTATTCTCCAAGATATGATCTTACCAATAAAATAACTTTATCTATTTGGGTAAAAGATCCTAAAATACCTGCCCAAGGATGGATTATACCATTTAGTAGACAAGAATTAAGTAATCCTAATGTTCCCTATGCACTAACGTTATGTAATGGCGACAGTACTTCTTGCGGTATGCTAACACGAAAATCTTCAGCGAGTCATTATTCTGGAACTACTTTAAATGGAGGTTTTGTTCCTAATAATAATTGGCATCATATTGTTGGGGTTTATGATAAATCTCTTGCAAGTAATAATCTTAAGATTTATATTGATGGTGTTTTAAAAGGTCAATCCTCTTGGAATGAAGATTTAGCTTTTACTCCTAATGCTAACTTACTATTGGGCTCTATTTATTGGGTAGATTATTCTTCTTATAATGTGATCTTGGATGAAGCAATAATTTTTAATGCATCCTTAAGTGATACTGAAATAAAGACTTTATATGCTCAGCAAAACAATGGATATGGGTTTGACTACTATTAACAAAAGATTTTTATAGATTAATTATATTTTTATTTAATGAAAAAGAATACAAAACTGATTTTTGGTGTAATTGTCTTGATAATTGCTGGAATCTTATTTTTGAGTTTTGCAAATATAAGCAAACCTGCTGAATATAATGAGCCAAATATTACAAGGCCTTTTTTAGGCAATGAAAATGCTAGTGTTGTTGTAAAAGAATTTTCTGATTTGCAATGTCCTGCTTGTTCTGCTGCTAATACTGTTTTTATTAAAATAAGAGAAGAATACAAAGATAGAGTAAGATTTGAATTTTATCATTATCCTTTGATTACAATACATTCTCAGGCTT
Source organism: Candidatus Woesearchaeota archaeon (assembly GCA_018303025.1). Lineage (GTDB taxonomy): Archaea > Nanobdellota > Nanobdellia > SCGC-AAA011-G17 > GW2011-AR20 > JAGVYZ01. Next base: position 2,025 of record JAGVYZ010000034.1, on the reverse strand, counting down.
TTTTAGCAGCTCAAGGTGCTGAATGTGCAAAAGACCAGGGAAAATTCTGGGAGTTTGTTGATTTATCTTATGAAAACCAGGATAATTTAAAGAGAAACGGACTAATTGAATTTGCTGGAGATTTAAATTTAGATACTAATCTGTTTACTAGTTGTTTAGATTCCAAGGTAAAAGAAGATGATATTATTAAAGATATGGGCATTGGAAACAACTTAAATGTTAGGGGAACACCTACTTTTTATATTAATGACAGGGAATTAGCTAACTGGGGATATAATAGCTTCAAAACTGCTTTAGACAATGAACTTGCTAAATAAAGTTTTAGTTATATTAGGAGTTATTATTTTACCACTTATTTTAATATCCGGAAGTTTTTATTCTTATGTTTATAATGAAAAATTTTACATGAAAAACATTGATTCTAAATATGAAACAAATGTTGATAATTTAATTAATTATTTTTTAGATAAAGAAGATTTGAAAGATTATACTGAGAAGGATAAAATGCATTTAATTGATGTTAAATCCTTGATTGATAAAACAATATTAAGTTTTTATTTGTTATTGGGAATGCTGTTTTTTATATTAACTTATTTCTTGATTTACTTAAAGTATAAGGAAATTGGATTTATACTTATTTTTGGGTTTTGTTTTTTTGCTTTAATTGCTTTATTGCTTTATTTTGTTCCTTTTGATGCTTTGTTTTTGAAATTTCATCTTCTTAGCTTTAACAATGATTTATGGCTGTTAAGTCCTGATGAAAGTTTATTGATAAGAATATTTAATCAAAGTTTTTTTATGAGCTTCTTTTATAAAATTCTTGAAAGAGCTTTTTTATTGGGAAGTGTTCTTTTTTTAATAGGGGCATACTTGTTTAAACAAAGACAAACAAAAAGATTTAATAATGTTTAGAAAGAAAGGTTAGGATGGACTATAATAAAGAATCTTTGAAATTACATGAGAAGTTTAAGGGAAAATTGGAAGTTAGATCTAAAGTGCCTTTGAAAAATAAAGATGATTTAAGCTTGGCTTATACGCCTGGTGTTGCTGAGCCATGCAAAGAAATTTTTAAAGATAAAGAAAATGTTTACAAATATACCATGAAGGGAAATTCTGTTGCTGTTGTTTCTGATGGAAGTGCTGTTTTGGGCTGCAAACATTGATGCTTTTCCTATTTGTTTGAAAACACAAAATCCTGATGAAATTATTGAAATTGTAAAAAATATTGAGCCTGTTTTTGGTGCAATAAACTTAGAGGATATTAAGGCTCCTGAATGCTTTTATATTGAAGAAAAATTGAAAAAAGAATTGAGTATACCTGTTATGCATGATGACCAGCATGGAACTGCTATTGTTATCTTAGCTGCCCTAATTAATTCTTTGAAAGTAGCTGGAAAGAAATTTTCTGATATTAGCATTGTTGTTTCTGGTGCTGGTGCTGCTGGAATGGCATTTGTTAACTTATTATTAAGCAAGGAGTTTAAAGATAAATTTGGAAGTTTTCATGATTTAATCTTAATTGACAGCAAAGGAATACTATACAAAGGAAGGGAAGACATGAATGAATACAAGGAAAAAGTCTTGCCTTTTATTAATAAGAAAAATGTGAAAGGTGATTTAATTAATGCTTTTGAAAATGCAGATGTTTTTGTTGGGGTAAGCAGGGGAAATGTTGTTAATGGAGAGATGATTAGAAAAATGAATAAAAAATCTATTGTGTTTGCTATGTCTAATCCTATACCTGAAATAATGCCTGAGATTGCTTTAGATGCTGGTGCATTTATTGTTGGAACTGGAAGAAGTGATTTTCCCAATCAAATTAATAATGTTTTGGCTTTTCCTGGTGTTTTTAGAGGTGTTTTAGATTCAAAAGCAAAAGAGATTACTACTAAAATGAAGATTAATGCTGCTGTTGCTTTAGCTGGTTATGTTAAAGATTTAAATACTCAGAATATATTACCTAGTCCATTGGACAAAAATGTTGTTAAGGTCATTACAAATGCTGTGAAGCTTTCTTAGAATCCT
>JAGVYZ010000033.1 GCA_018303025.1 Candidatus Woesearchaeota archaeon | reverse complement strand
TGATGTGCTTGAGACTCCATCTCAAGCTTTTATCAGGAAATTAAGAAAATGAAAGAACGAAAAAATATATCGTTAGGAAATATTAACGGGATACAACAGTCATTTTCTACTTTCTTTCTTCACAAAATCCAAAACAAGTCCAACCATCTTGCTATGTTCTCTATCAATAAAGTCCAAAGCAGGTTCAGCATTAATATCAATGACAACCCATTTATCATTTTTCTTTAAAAAATCAATGCCGCATATTTGAATTTGAGAAACTTTCAAAATCTTGTCAACAATTCTTTTTAGTTCTTTGTCAACTTTAAATTTATCAAATTTTTCTCCATAAACACCAGTTGCTTTCCAGCTTCCTGTTTTTTTCTTTAAAGCAGTCTGCACTATTTTTCCATTAATGCAAGTAACTCTATAAGAATCAGAAGCAGCAAACTCCTGAGCAATTATAGGTAACTTTTCATTGTCTTTCCCGCTAAAATTCTTTATCATCCATTCAGCTTCTATCATATTGTCAGCTTTCTCAACATATTGCCCCATTGTCCCTATTGTTCTTTTCAAAACAACAGGCCATTTGTTGAATTTTTTTAATTCACCTTTTGCAACATTAAGATTCTCACTTAAAAGAATTGTATCTAATGTAGGAATTTTATGCTCCTTGCATTTTAAATACAGCATCCATTTGTCTTCTGTATAATAATATACTTTGGATTTATCAATTACTTTTCTTCCTAATTCTTCAACAGTTTTAATATATTCTAATGCATAATCTTCAGCAGTGTTATTTATGACAATTTTGCATTTTTTAATCTGTTTTTCAAATTCATCTTCATCTATTTTTTCAGCAAGATTAAACATAATTAACTCTATGTTTCTTTTATGAGCTTCTCTCAAATACATTTTCTCTTCTTTGCCAAGATGTTTTCCAGAATAAATAACTCCAACAACCTCTTTTTTCATTAGAATAATAAACAAAACCAGATTTAAATAATTATTCTATCTTGCTTCCCTTGTCTAAATCAAAAACATCCTTAACTGTTAAGAGGATAGCGTTGTTTACATTATACTTTTTATTTTTCTTTTTGCATAATTCAAAATATTTTCCAGAAGAAAAAATTTCAACACTACCTCTAATTCTGTAATATTTGGAAATAACACATATTCTTGGATTTTCCTTAAGATTGTTAATTGTTGTTTTCATCTGGCAATTAGCAATTAAAATTTTATTATCCATAAATCCAAGAGAAATAACAATATTTGCATTAGGACTTCCATCTTTTGAAGAAGTAGATAAAATTAATTCTGTTCCTTCCTTGAAAGAATCTTTCCAGTTCATATTAAATTAAAACAGATTATATATTTAAATGTTTAGAATTAAAAAAGAAAAAAAAGAAAAGCTTAATGTTTTAATAAGCCTTTTATTTCGTCTACAATATCTTTTGATTCGTTCTTAAGTGCTCCACCTAAGCCGATTCCAAGAGCTATTGCAATTCCAATTGCTAATGCAGCCACTAATAACAAAAACATATTTTCTATTAATGACACATTTACACCTATGTTCTCAAGAGCAACTAAAAATACCATTATTAAAATCACAAATTTTAGCAGCTTGCTAAAGAATCTAGTTCCTCTAACTTCGGTATGCTCTTCTATTTTTTGGCTTACATAATGTGCAATTGTTATTCCAAACAAGATTATTATTGCAGCTATTATTACATTAGGCAACCATGCGACAAACTGACTTAATAAAGTTGACAATGAACCTAAGCTCAATAAATCAACAGCAGCTTGTAAGAAAATTATAAATACATACCATTTTGTAATCTCACCTAATACATGGCTTACTTTTAAATGTCCTACTGCTTTTGCAAATTTTCCTTTTTCATAATATTGGTCCAAACCAGCTTTAACCAATATCATTCTTACTAAACTTCCTAAACCAAGTGCTATAAAATATCCTACAATTAAAACAATAATTGCAGCTACAATACCTGGTAGAACTTTAATAAAACTAAACCACAAATTTGCTAATGGGCTTACAATTAAATTTCCTGTTGCTGTAACAGCATCTAATGCCACCTTAAACACCTCCTTAATTTATCTTTTATCACTACTTTTTCTTTATATACTTTTCTATTTATATGTTCAATCGATTATCTATTTTCAAGTGAAAACAATAAATAGTTTTAAATATATATCCCTTTTAATATTAATATGACATTAAGAAGACCAATAGAAATTTCTAGTATTGGTGAGTTAACAACTTGGTTAACTGCACATCAAATTCCTGAATCAAAATTATCTCTAGAAGACAATCAATCTCTAAGAAGACTTAGATCCATGGGGGGGATTAAACCCTTTATTGTTCCACAACAATGTGAACCTAAAGATATTAAATCCGAATTAGAACCTGAAAGTAAGGGATATCTTCACGTTGAATTCATGTCATTACAATTTTCCTATGATGGTACACAAACTACAGTAGTTCCAGGATTTACTGATGCATTTAATGAAGATCATCAAATTTATTTAATAGTAAATCCAGAATTACATCATCAAGCATTAGCTAATATGGCCTGTTTAATACCTTCAAGATTTAATCATGTTGTTGTAGTTGATTCAGATTTAAAATTAGTAGGAACTTATGGACTTCACGGTTCTTTAAGTGATTAATTCTTTCTCAATCTTTCACAAATTTGAATTATCCTATCTTGCAATCCCTCTATACCTTCTTTTTCTCTGACAAACTTCAAAAATGTTTCAACTAGTTCAGGAATGTCTCCTACAGGAATATTATGTCCTTCTTTTTTCTTGTACTCATCTTTCAAGTTCCATTCTAATCTTAATCTTTCGCCTTTCAAACTAAATTGATAAAAAACAGAATGGATTCCATTTGAGAATGAATCAAAATATATAGTCCCAAAATTAAACTCTTGTTCGCTTAAAGGTAATCTTGCAGCTAATTCTAAAGCATTTTCAACATCTCTATTTAATTCATAACCCAATTCTCCTCGCTCTTCATCTTCTAAAGGCATAGGAATTAATAAATCCTGATTAATTCTTCTCATTAAATTATCATCAGAATCTCTTCTTTCCCTTGCTTTTTGCATATGAACCAGCCAGAAATAAACAGGCAATGTTTCAGGATAAATATAGCCCATATTAATTTCATCTTCGCCTATTCTTAATCCCAAATCACCTTGTGCCAACATTCTAAATTCATATCTCATTTTAATAAGTAAAAGAAAAAACTTAAAAATCTATTTAGAATTCTTTTAATTTGATTTCAGAAGATAACCATAATATTCAACATCTTCATTATGCCTGCTATATCCAAAAAGTTTAATTTGTTTAATAATTTTAAATCCACTTTCAGAAAAGATTTTTTCAATTTCTTCTTTAGTATAACTTTTAATTCCAAGCTTTGAACTTAAAGGCATTTTCCTTGGAACAGTTAATGCAAATATTCCATCTTTCTTTAATTTGCTTTTTATTTCTATAAATAATTTTTTTGGATTTTTAATAAATTCCATTACACCAATAAGAACCACAGCATCAAAATGATTATCTTCCACCAATAAAGGTTTTTCTAAATCTTGGCAAATCAATTTTTTGAATGGTCTTTTTTTAGCTTCACTAATCATTCCATGAGAGCAATCTATACCAATAACCTCAAAATTCTTTTCAAAGAATTTAACAGAACTTAAACCAGTTCCGCATCCTAAATCAAGAATCAATGGATTTTTTGTCTTGACATTTTTTATTATTAAATCACCAAGAACATTATATGCTACATAGTCTGCTTTATTGATTACTACATCATCGTATTCTTTTGCAAGATTGTCAAATCTTTTTTTAAGTTCTTCATTCATTTTATTTCTTTTCCGAAGTTTTCTTTCTAAGAAAAGCTCTTTTCAATCTTAATTATTTCTTTAATCTTAGCTTCTCTTTCTTTTCCTAAAACAGAAACTTTCAGGAAATCAGCATTGAAACCAAGAGCAAGATGAGATAAAGCAGTATCCATCGTCTCTCCAGAACGATGAGAAAAAACAGTTTTGATTTTATTAGCTTGAGCATATTCAACAGTTTCTTTCATTTTAACCAAGCTTCCAACCTGATTAGGTTTTATAATTAAGGAATTTATGGAATTATAATGAACAGCTTTTTGCAATAATTCTTTTTTAGTGCAGGTTAAATCATCTCCAACAATTAAGCCTTTTTTATGAATATAAGAAAACCCTTCAAAGTCAGTTTCATCTAATGGGTCTTCAACATAAAACAAATTATATTTTTTAATCAAAGAATTAACAAAATCAATCTGTTCATCTTTAGTTAAAACATTTTTCCTGTAGTGGTATTTTCCATCTTTAAAAAATTGCGAAGAAGCAATATCCAATCCAATATTTGCATTGTATTTTTTAGCAACATTAAAAACAATCTTCAAAACATCTTCATCTTCTAATTGAGTAGGTGCCCATGCACCTTCATCAGTCATCTCTCCATTAAATTTATTATCATAAACCTCCAATTCTTCTCTTAACTCCAGATGAATCTTTTTATTAGTTAAAGATGAATCTAAAAAACTTTTAGAATTATTGTCAACAACTAAAAATTCCTGAAAAGATGTTCCCTTTCCTTTAAAATGAGCTCCTCCTCCAATAACATTTCCTAATGGTTTTGGAAAATCAATAAGAGAATTTATCCACTTATATCCCTGTTTAGAATGTAATATAGCAAATTCAGTGCTAATTATAATATTAGCTCCAAAATCTTTTAATTTCTCTTCAATTAATTTCAAATCTCCAAACTTATTAATTTCAATTTTCTCTAAACTTTTAGCAATTTGATTAAACTCTTTAACCTCAGTATCAATTTTCTTTCTAAAAATAGGAGTTTCATTTTTCCCAGTAGATGCACCAGAAGGACAGCTTCCAATAAATCCATTGTAATCAACTTGTGTAGTCTTCTCTTTTCTTGAGTTTTCTATAATTGAAGCTTTAATCATTCATATTAAAATAAAAGAGAAGTTAATAAAATTTATCTTACTTTGTTTCTTTAATTTCTCTGTAAAGGGCAGGCCATCCTATTATTCTTTCTACACCAACATCTCTCGGTTTCTCAGTTAAGTTATATTCGTGAGTTAATAAAAATCTGTAAGGAACAACTCCTTGTAAAGGAATAAGTTTTTTTAAATCATCATCTACAAAAACAACACATCCTTTGCAGGCTTCTACTTTAGTAGATTCAGGACCAACATTTCTAACATCCAAATCTAATCCTTGCTGTTCTAGTATTTTTCTAGTAATGTCATTTTCAGCTCTCCTAGATGTTACAATCCTAATTTCTTCTCCTTCTCTCAATAATTTTCTTATGTTTTCTAAAGCGCCATCAATAAATTCAACTCTTTTAATATGTTCTGGATTAGTATAAATCTCATCTAAAATAGCATCATATTGCTCATGGCTAAGATCTCCCAATTGATTTACAACATAATCTCTTCCAAAATAAGTTGCCCTAACAATAACACCATATTTATTTTCAGCAATCCCACTTTTCAGTTTATTTGATTTTACAATTACACCATCAAAATCCAAACCTATTATCATATATAATAATAGAAGGAAAAATCTTAAAAAACTATACCTTTATCTTTTTCAATTCATCCAGTCTTTTCCATCCTGATAGTGTGAAA
>JAGVYZ010000032.1 GCA_018303025.1 Candidatus Woesearchaeota archaeon | reverse complement strand
TTCATCAAATTTAAGCCAGTTTAATAAAACTATTAACTTAGGTTTAATAATTACTAACAAAAATCTTTCTTCTTTATCTTTTTCATTAAATTCAACTTTATCCTATTATAACCTCTCTTCTTCTATTTCAAAAACAATCTCAATTTATAACTTAACTCACTCTTATTGTACAGGTTATACTCCAACAAAATTTGTTATTCCACCTCAACTAACACCTCCTGAAGAAAGTTACCAAGACTTAAATCTGGCAGTTGGTGCAGATATAAACAGTCAGGAACAAAATCAAGGTGCGTCAGGAATAGTTAGTGAACAAGATCAGCAAGAATCAGGTTCATTAGTATGGTTAATTTGGTCAGTTTCATTATTGATTTTAATCGGAGCAGGTATAACTGTTTATATTTTATTAAAAAGAAGAAAAAAGAATCAGCCAGAATTGCCTTCAGAATCTGATTTAACACAAAAGCAGTCTAATAATCTTCCTGATTTTAATCAAAAAGCCCAAACTAATGTAGAAATCCAGCCTAAAATAAATCAAGAAGTCTTAGACTATGTAAAAAAGTGCAGAACATTAGGTTTTAAGGATGAACAGATTAAAGCAGAATTATTAAAATCAGGTTGGGATTCAAACACAATAGAATCTAGTTTAAAATCAGGTTCATAAAGATGGTTTTGGGTTCGTGAAGGGAGAATCCCTTACTCTTAGTGCAGATTTCTAAGTATTTCTTTTTAGTGCAGGTTTTTCTTTAAAGAAAAAAGTGCGCAGGTTCGTGAAGGTGTTAAATTTTATTTAACACTTGAGGAACTTGATTCCTCATAGGTGTCACCTTTTTTATTTGGCAGTTTCATAGCAGGTTCATAAATGTTTTTAGTAGCAGGTTCATGAAGGGCGGCAGCCCTTATAAGTAATAAGCTTTATATATCTGAAGATTATCCAAATTTACAGATGAAAAAAGCACAAGTATCAGGCTCAAATGTAGCTGTTTTAATTTTTCTTATTGCCTTATTCATGGTTGTTTATATTATGTTAATTCCAGAAAAAGATAGGAATGCTTTGTTAGGTGAAAATGTAACCTCCCCTACAAATTCAAAATCAAACTCTTATTCTGTTTTATTATTGCAATCACCAGGAAAAATGCAGGATTTTACAGGTGAGGAATTTACAGAAGACTTAGGAAGTATTAATTTAGGTATAATTTTAGAGCCTGAAACATCAACATTGTCTTCAAGATTTGAAGTTTCAAAATATTTATTTTCTACAAAATCTCAAGACTTCACATTCAATATAGAAGATTTAGACAGCTTAGAATCTGCTTCATTATTTTTCACAGTTCAAAATAGCAAAGGGGATTTAAACATTGAATTAAACGACCAGATAATTTTTAGTTCAACAGCTTCAGGTTTAGAACAGATTCAACTTCCTTTAAACTATCTTCAAACAACAAATAAATTAAGATTTTCATCTTCATATTCCATTACAAAAGACTATTATATAATCTCTGATTTAAGATTAAGAAAAAGTTTTCAGATTGTGAATGATAAAAAAACAATTCCAATAGAATTAAATGAAGCAGAAGATGGTTCTGGAGTGTTATCCTACTCTGTTTATTGCAATCAAAAAAATTCAAACGGAAGATTAAGAATTTTCTTGAATAAAGAAGAAATTTCAAATGAGTATTTAGGCTGTTATAATTCCAATAAAGAATTAGAAATTGCATCTACAAAATTAAAGCAGGGCACAAATGAATTCTTGTTTGAAGTTGACAAAGGTGATTATTTATTGAATGATATTAATTTAAAAATAAAATCAGAAAATCAGGGAAAAGTAATGTACAAATTTTCAATACCTAAAGAGCAATACAATTCAATTTTGAACTCAGGAAAAGACATTACTTTGAATCTTGAGTTTAATTCACCAGACAAAAAATCAATGGATATAAATCTAAATAACAACAAATTCACTGTTTCAACAGAAGAATTAAGTTATAAAAAATTAATCAACAGCATGATTAAAGAAAATAATAACTTCATTGAAATCTCGCCAAATTCTGAATTCGATCTTGTTGAATTAAGGATTAATACAGAGTAAAATGTTACAAGAGGTGTATTATGAGTGTAAATTCTCCAAGCGATGATTCAAAGCAAGAAGACACTAAAGAATTTTTAAGGAGAAATACTGGAAGAAACTTTAGTGCTAGAGAACTAGGACAACCTCGTTCATTAATAGCCTCAAATTTGGTTTCTTCTGTAGCAGGCAAATGGTTTTATATTTTCCTTCTTTTACTCTTTTCAGGATTTGTTTTTATATATGTAAATCAGATTTTTGGTTCAATTATTTTTGCTTTTGCAATGCTTGCATGGATATTTAACTGGCATCAGAGCTGGGAATTTGGAAGCATTCTTAAATTTTTAATTATTGCATTAATAGTTTGGTTTATCTTGAGCATGACAGGCATAGGCTCAAGCTACTTAAGTGTATTAAATATTGCCACATCAGAGCAGCAGACTCAATTGGAAAATACAGGTTTTTTTAATTCTATAAAAGTATCAATTAACAGAATATTTACCACAATCAAGGATCCAACTTCAGTTTACACAGAAACACCAGATGTTAAAGCAGAAGTTGATCAAAATATAAACAATCAGCAACTAGGATTAAAAGTAAAATCATTTGCTCCAATTTCACAAATTTCTTTTCCAGATGAAGAAATTCAATTAGGAGCCCAGGTTTTAGCTTCAAGCTTGGAAGATGATGCCCAAGTATCAATAAATTGCCAAATCCCAAATCCACAAAAAAGCCAAGATATTAATAATATCAATAATGCAGTAAAATATGATCCACCAGATCATACATATAAATTAACAAAAGGCCAAATAAACCTAATAGCTCTTACTTGCAATTATCCAGAAAACACATTTAATTTAAAAGATTCAGAAAAATTAATTTCACAAAAAGTAGAATTACTTTCCTCTTATGAATTTAGAACAATAGCTTATTTAGATACTTTTACACTTCCTTATGATGTTCTTCAGACTCATCTAACTCCTGATGGAATAGATTATGCAACTATTTTTGAAAAAGAAAGTACTTCATTAAGATCAGAAGGAAAAGCAATTTCTACTTCTTCTTATGGTCCAATGACATTGGCAATGGATTTAATAGAACCCCAACCATTAACAGAACAAGGACCTACATCAAATAATTTATATTACACTTTGGATGTTGAATTGAGAAAAACTTCTCCTTCTTTCACAGGTAAGTTAAAGCAATTAAAGCAATTAAAAATTGATATACCTAAAAATTTAGAAGTATCTGAAACATCATTATCAAAAGTGTCAACAGACAATGGAGTCACAACCTATAAATTAACAGATGATCAAATAGCTAGTCAAAATCAAAGGTTTGCAAATCCTAGCATATTAGATCCAAAATTAAATATCTGGTTTAAATTCAAAGTTAATGAATTAAATCCAAATCTGAAAAAGACTTTTATATCAGCAGAAGCTCTCTATGTCTATGAAGACAAATATTCTACAAATGTTAAAATTGCAAAAAGAACAGAAGAGACAAATGAGGCAAGCATAATATGAATAAACTATTCTTAATCCTGATTCTATCCATTTTCCTGCTTTCTTCATGTCAACAATCTGGTTCAGGAATAACAACATTAGGCTCACAACCAGCTTCATTATCATTAGCATTCCAGCAATATCAGCCACCAGAACAAATTGCAAATGATGAGCAAGTTGCAGTTTCTCTAGCATTAGTAAACAATGCAGAGTGCGATATAGACGGAGAGGTTTGCATATATGGAACATTAACTGATTATTATTCTGGTTTGGAAGAATCCTGCCAAAAAATAAATTTAAGAAAAATAGAATTAATAGGCAGTAAAATAAGAAAAGATGAAACAACACTGCAATTTACTCCATTTACCTACTCAAATGTTCAAGATAGAGATGTAACAGATACAATCAAGGCAAAAGCAAAATATACTTGTGAAATCTCAGCAGGTCCTACTATTTGCATAAAATCAAAATTAAATGAAAATCCAGAATGTAAATTAGTAGAAACTTTTTCAGGAAATGCAGTAAATACAAAGCCAGCTCCTTTAACATTAACAAAAGTAGTAAAAAAATTAACACCAACTTCTTCAGGTATAAGAGTTGATTTTGAATTAACATTAAGCAAGGCAAAAAATGGAATCTTATCAGCAGAAGAGCCATTAACAATAGAAGCAGAATTGCTCGGTTTTGGTATGCTAGAATGCAGGAACTTAAACCAAAGATGGTATCCTGAAGACACCGAAAAGGTTATTAATTGTAACATTAATATTCCTTCAACAGAATATGTGGAAGCTCCATTAAATGTGAAGCTTAATTACCAGTTTGAATCAGAAATCGCTAAACAAATAACAATAAAGAGGGTGGTATGATGAAAAAAATAACTATAATAATCTTAATTTTTACTTTATTTTTAGTATCTTCCTGTAATCAACAAGAACAAGTTGATTCAACAGCAACTTTTATTGGTGGTACAGTAGGTCTTTCAGCTGATTTTGTAACCTCAAATCCACCATCAGAATTTAAGAAATCAAGTTCAGTTCCATTAAAAATTTTGATAAAGAATGAAGGTGAATCACAAGTAGCAACAGGAAATGCAAAAGTAAAAATATTTTCTCCAGAACCAACCCAATTAGGATTGTCAACAGCATTCAAATCAAACATAGGCGCTTTAATGAAAAAAGACAGTTTAACAGGAACAGGCGGAGAACAGGAAATTGATTTTGGTAAAATATCATACAAGCCAAATGTAATAAATCAAGAGCCCCTTATATTAAGGGCAAGAATTTGTTATGATTACATGACAGATACTGTTTCAAATGTCTGTTTGAAATCAAGAGCTTCCTCTGAATTAAATGAAGGTGTTTGTGATATAACTGGTCAAAATATTGTAAAAACAGGTGATGTCTCTTCAGCACCAATACAAGTAACTTCAATAGTAGAACAATCAGCAGCAGACCAGGTTAATTTTGCAATTACAGTGCAAAATGTTGGGCAAGGTTCTGTTTTTAGTTCTTCAATAACATGTGAAAATTTGGAAAATGATGAGCAAAGAGGCAATGAAAAGGATAAAATGTTATTAAAAATAACCTCTCCTGTAAATGCTCAATGTGATTTCAAAACAGGCAACCCAGGTAAAGAGGGAATTATTTCATTAACAAATAATGCAGCAATAATAAAATGCTGGGCTCCTGTTGAAGAAACAGTTGAAGACAAAATAAAGATTTCATTAACCTACAAATACAGGGACCAGATAACTAAGCCAGTAACAGTATTGCAAGGTTAAAAAGAAGTCAAGCTTTTTTGTTTTTCTTTTATTTTAATATTATCTTCTTTGATTTGTTTACTTTTTTCTTTATCAGAATTTTCTTTTATTTTTCTTATCTTCTTTTTTCCTAAAAACTCTTCATTCAAAATTATTTCACCATATAACCCATCATAACCAGGCTTTAATTCTAATTTCCCTTCTCTGTTTAAAATAATTAGCTCAGCTAGTTTCTTTTCAACAATTTTCTCCAAATCTTCAAAAGAAACATTAAGTAAAATATTAAATTCATTCCCAAATTTATCAATTAACTTATTATAAACTTCCCATGTTTTTTTAGAGCTTACACTGCTTCCTATTATAATTGAAATTAACTCATGTAGAGGTAGTATTTTGTAAAATTTCTTTCTATGTGGATTTATCTCTGGTTTCTGATTTCCTATTTCATTAACCCTATTTTCAACGCCTATAATTAAAGGC
>JAGVYZ010000031.1:5910-7201 GCA_018303025.1 Candidatus Woesearchaeota archaeon | reverse complement strand
TAAACATGTCAGAAAATAATACAATAAAAGTAAACAATTTTATTAACGAATTTAATAATTTAATTATTGAAAAAAATCTAAATAAAAAAGAAAGCTCAATTAAGAACCTATTGATAAAAATAAAGAATCTTTCATTAAAAGAAAGTCCTAGTATCTATCCAAATGCAGCAATTTCAAATTTTAATAAAACAAAGATAGAAATAACTCCTGTAAATAAAGAATTTTTCAATATTTCTTTTAAAGAACCTTCACCAAAATGTCCATTATTTGGAAAAGAATATTCTTGTTACAATAATAAAGAAAATTATCCAATTATATTATTACATGGACATGAATTCAACCAGGGAATCTCAGCAGAATACAGCTTGGATGCATTTACAAAAATTCAGGATAATTTAGAAAAAGATAATTACCTAAATGCAGGTTCCTTAAGAGTATCAATTTACAATGAATCATTAAAAGGAATTTATGAGAATATAAACTCTCCATTGACAATAAAATCAAGTTATTATTTTGATATATATACCAATACAGGCTCAACTTCAGTTATAGAAACAAAATCAGACTCTATAGATACTTATGCTATAAGATTAAGAGATATTATCAATATTGTAAAATACAAAACAGGCAAAGACAAAGTAACCATAGTAGCTCATTCAATGGGTGGTTTAGTAGCAAGAAGATACATCCAGGTTTTTAATGCAAATGATATAGATAAATTAATTTTAATTGGTACCCCAAATCATGGAATAGATAATAACATCTACAAATACTGCTTTGTATTTGGAGCAGATGTAGAATGTACTGATATGGGTAAAGATTCTTTATTTATCAATAAATTAAACCAGCAAGAAATAAAAAACATTCCTATTTACAATATAATTGGAACAGGCTGTTTAATGGATAATGAGCAAGGTGATGGTATTGTTAAAAATTCAAGTTCTTATTTAAGTTATGCTAAAAATTATTATGTAAATGGAACTTGCTCTGGCTTAAATTTCTTTCATGCCGATTTAGTTGATTCAGATAAATATCCAGAAGTTTATGAAATAATAAACCAGACTTTAAGAGAATAATATTACTTGAGTTTAGTAGTAACAAAATCAAAAAATTTATAAATATGCGTAATAGCCACTTTTTATGAAAGATATCTCAGATAAAAATATTGAATCATCAGACCAGATAATTAGTCCAAAAGAATTAAAGAAAACAGTCAATGGTTTTGATTTATGGCCTTCTGTAGTAAGATGGAGAAAAGTAATAGAAGATATCTTAGATGGTACAGATAAAA
>JAGVYZ010000031.1:0-5865 GCA_018303025.1 Candidatus Woesearchaeota archaeon | reverse complement strand
ATAAAAGAAAATTATTGATAGTTGGACCTTGTTCTATTCATAATGTTGATGAAGCTGAACGTTATGCTCATAGGCTAAATGAACTTAGAAAAGAAGTAGAAGATACTTTTTTTATAGTAATGAGAACTTATTTTGAAAAGCCAAGGACAATTGGCGGCTGGGAAGGTTTTATTCCTTATCCTCACCTTAGTGAAACTTATGATTTAGAATATGGTTTAAAACAAAGTAGAGCATTGCTTGTTAGAATAGGTAAATTGGGTCTTCCAACAGCTACTGAGTTTTTAGGATTCGACACCCCCCAGTATATAGGTGACTTAATAACTTACGCTGCAATAGGCGCAAGAACAACAGAAGCACATTTCTATAAAAGTTTAGCTTCGGGATTATCAATGCCAGTTGGTTTTAAGAATAATACAGATGGCAATATTACAATAGCAATAGATGCTGTAGAAGCTTCAAGATTTAAACGTACATTTCGTGGTATCAATGAAGATGGAGTTCAACATAGGTTTACAACAACAGGAAATAAATATACTCATGTTGTATTAAGAGGGGGAAGTGGAGGACCAAATTATTATAAATCAACAGTAGACGAAACATTAAATAAATTAAAAGAAAGAGGATTACCTCAAAAATTAATTATTGATTGTAGTCACGGAAATTCTAGAAAAGACCCAAACAAGCAAATAGAAGTTTTTTATGATGTTATTGGACAAATGACAACTAATCCAGGAATAGTTGGTTTAATGATTGAATCAAATATGCATGGAGGAAAACAAGAATTCCCTAAAACCCAATATGAAAGAGAAAATTTGAAACCAGGAGTTTCAATAACAGATGCATGTATTCCTTTTGTAGATTTAGAAATAATGCTTAGAGAAGGACATGAAATTTTGTATAGACCTCATTTTTAATTCGTAAACAAAAAGTACGCCGCGACTGGGACTTTCACTCATCGTATAGCAATTTCTGCCACTAATGAAAGCGCTTTGAACCCAGATATCCTTTCGGAAACAGGATTTTTACACAATCTATAGCAATCCTGCGCAGTACCAGATTGTGCCATCGCGGCGTATAAAAATAAAATAAAGATAAGTTTTAAAGCTTTCCTTAAGATAATTTTATAAATTTTTTCATATTAACAATTTTATGAGAGATTTAAAAATAATTATGCAGGGCTCACCTTGTACCTTAAATTTTATGGATGCTACATTGTTAACAGCAGAAGAAGCAGTAAGAAGACAAGAAACAAGAGAAGATTATTGTCCAAGTTTTCAAGATTGCGAAAAAGATGAAAGATTATGTGTACATCAAATTGGTTTAAAAGTCGCCCAATATGTAAAAAAAGGTAAAAGTTTAAAAGATGCTTTACTAGATCTCGCAGAAGCAGATTTTTTCAACCCAAATGAAGAATTTAGGGATTCTGAAAATAGAAGAGAATTTGTAATAATAAATGGTTCTAATAAAGCCGTTTTATTAAGAGCAGTTGAAAAATTTGCAAGATATGCTCTTGGTATGAACCCCAATGAATCATTTTTAAATCAATGTACGAGATGTTATGGTTCATTATTAGAAGAAATAGTTTATGACTCAGTTCATTTAAAAATAAGAGCACCAGGTGTAGGAACAGGTGAAACAAAAGCAAGAAAAGTTATATATTGTCCCTCCTGTGACCCAAAACCAATTGGCGGAATAGTTTATGTTAATTTTTAAATAATTGTATCAGAGATATTAAATGGTTTATATTAAAAACAGTATCTACAAATTTCCAGAATGTTTTGATATTATTTAATAATTCATCCATGTTCATATAATAAACAAATAAGAAGATTTTAAACATTAATGTTTATAGTATAATAAGCACAACCATAGTTTTAAAGAATTTTCTAATTATAATCATTTATGAGAACTATTCAATCTACCCAGGATAGAGAAGGATTACTTTTAGTATTAGAATCAATAGATGAAGATTTTGTTCCACCAATTTCTGTTCAGGAAGATAGTTTAGAAGCATATGCAGACCATTTATTAAAAGATGGAAAAGTTATAGTTGCAAAAGACAATTGGAAATATGAAGGCATAGTAGGATACTTCATTAGAGATAATCGTTTATTCCTGGATTTATTATGGGTGTCTGAAGCGAACAGAGGTTCTCCATTAAAATATGATTTATTGAAACAATTAACAGCTAATGAACCTGAATTTGAAGGAAAAATAGAAGTAAAAACATGGCATTTAAATCTAAAAATGAAATCTTTACTAGAAAGAATGGGTTTTAATTTAATAAGAACAATAAAACATGATTATGTTTCAGAAAGAACTTCTTTAGTTTATGAAACAGATTTTTTTATGTTCAGAACTTTTTTGAGTAATTATTGATTTACTCAATTAAAACCAGGCTTAACATAACAATTACTCCTAAAATCATAAAAACAAGCTGCAAAAATGATTTTGAAGGTTTTGTTTCTTTATGCAACTCAGGAACTAAATCAGAACCAGCTAAATAAAGAAAATTTCCAGCAGCAAAAGCAATCAAGTATATTGTTAAATTCTCAAATGTGCTTCCTAATATCAAAGTTAAAACAGCACCAACAATAGCAGTAATAGCACTTAAAAAATTAAAAAATAAAGCTTTTGCTTTTGAAAAACCAGCATGCAATAATATGCCAAAGTCACCAAATTCCTGTGGTATCTCATGCAAAACAACAGCAATAGTAGTAGCCAAGCCAGTATGGAAATTGATTAAATAACTTCCTGCAATTAAAACTCCATCTATAAAATTATGAATTCCATCACCAACTAAATTAACATAACCAAACGGATGCGGATGGCTTTTACTAGTTTCAACATGACAATGCCTCCAATGAATAAACTTTTCTAAAATAAAAGAAGCAAAAATTCCCAATAACACTATCAAAGAAACTTTCAAAGTAAAATTATCAGAAATTTCAGGCAGTAAATGAATAAATACATCTCCAAATAATGCACCTACTGAAAAACTAACTAAATAAATAATGATTTTTTCAATAAATCCTCTTTTTAATAAAACTAATACCCCTATAAAAGAAAGCAAGCTTACAATTATTACACTTAATAGTATGGATAATGTTTGAATATGCATTTAATAAAAAAGTAATTTTAATTTATAAGAGTTTTCTAAGGATAATAATATGCTCTGCCGCTATTTTGTTCATCATATAAAGTATTAACTTCTCCTTGCGTTAATGCTTTATTAATTAACATAACTTCATCTATTATACCACTAAATGGATAATTTCCAGCAGCAATATTGCCTATAACAGCAGGTTGAGTTCCAGTTAATCTAGGTAATACAATTGTTTTAGTAGTTTGTAATGTCTTATCAATATAAATTTTCATAATATTTCCATCTAAAGTTACAACAATATTATGCCAGTTATTTACGCTATAAGTACCGCTAGAAGTTAATCCTTGATTATAAGTCGTTCCAGATGTCCTTGTTCTAAAATCTATTTTGCATATTCCAGTAATCTCCGCCCCAGTAGCTAACATCCAATCTCCAGAATCTGAGTTTCCCCCTTTAGTAAATATATTTCCAAATCTTCCTCCGCAGTAAGTATAAGAACCCAAAGTATAAGTTCCAGGTTTAATCCAAGCAGATACAGTAAATGGTTGTCCTATAGTATAAGAATTACCAGTATTAACAAGATTTCCAGCATTGCCATTAAAATAATAACCATTTCCCATCTTTCCAGGAACTAAACCGACAGTTCCAGTAATAGTTCCAGAATGTAAATTAGTTTCATCAGCAGCAATATTTCCATTCTGTTCATCCAAATGAAATAAAGCAACAATATCACTATTAAGACTCAAAGCAGAAATAATATTAGCAGTACACTGAGGGGAATTAGTACCACCATTCTGGCCATTACAAATCCATTCCCATTTAAGGCTAGGATAATTTGCAGTTACACTTGAAGCACTACCAGAATTACACAAAATTGCACCACTTGGAGCAGCAGAGTAAGATTGTCCATTCGCACTCCCACAAACTCCGTTTTCTGCATTTACAGTAAATGTAGCTGTTTCTGCTATTCCTTTTTTTACAATATTAATAGTATGGGGCAATTGAGAATTTTGTTGAGTATAAGTTAATCCAATTACAACATTAGCAGATTCTCCTGTGCTTAAATCAATATTACCATTATTACAAGTTATTAGAGTTGTACTTCCACCAGAAAGTTGAGAATTATCAGGTGTGCAATCTACTGCTACATTATCTGATCCAGTTACAGTTATACTTTCAACAGTAGCACTTTTAATAACAGAAGGTGTTTTCAAAGAAATTTGCAGTCCATTATTACCAACCTTTAAATCATAAGTAAATGGTCCTTCTACACCTTGTTTAATATCAGATTTAGAATCAAAAACACCTAAATAAAACAAAGCAGCAATAACAATTAAAACAACTAATATAGCCCAGCCATAAGTCATTAAATATTCCATGGCTGATTGTGCTTTCTTAAAATTCATCTCTTCTCTATAAAACTAATTTTCTATTATTTATAACAATTTCGTTAAAGGATAATCTTAAAAAAAATAAAATTTTAAGTATAACATGGATAAATTAATTTGTGGCATTGATGAGGCTGGTAGAGAGCTGTAAATTTGCTCGCCAAAAGGGCCTATCATAGGACCACTTGTAATAACAGGAATATTAGTAGAAGAATCAAGAGTGCATGAATTAAAAGAAATAGGTGTAAAAGATTCTAAGCTAGTGGAACCTAAAAATCGGGAAAAATTATACAAAGCAATTTTAAACATAATAGAAGATTACAAAGTTATAATTATTCCTCCAAAAGAAATAGATGAAGCAGTTTTGTCAAAAGAAAATAATTTAAATAAATTAGAAGCGCAAAAAGCAGCTGAAATTATTCAATATTTAAAGCCAAACAAAGTAATAATGGATTGTCCCTCAACAAACATTAAAGCTTATACAGAATATTTGAAATCATTAATAACAATAAAACCAGAATTAGTTTTAGAGCACAAGGCAGATTTAAATAACGTAGAAGTAGGAGCAGCCTCGATAATCTCAAAATACATTCGAGAAGAAGAAATAAAAAAATTAAAAGAAAAAATAAAAGAAGATTTTGGCTCAGGCTATCCATCAGACCCCTATACCCAGGAATTCATAAAAAAGAATTTTAAGAAGCATGCAGATATTATGAGAAAATCCTGGCAGACTTATAAAAATTTAATCAAAGGCGAAAAACAAAATAAATTAAATAATTACTGATAATATTGGTATAATTCACTAACTTCTGTTTGTGTTAACGCTTTATTATAAATAAGTATTTCATCTACAACCCCATTAAATGCCCTAGTATAACCACCATAACCCCAGTGTCCAAAATGCAAATCATCATTTTGAGTTTCAGAAATAAAAGCACTTAAGTCATATTTAATTCCATTAGTATTACTTGTACTAACAGGCACACCATTATTAACATAAATTTTTAAAGAACTACCATCATAAGTACACATAACATGTATCCAATTTTGACTTGGTACGTATGTTAAAGAGGAATAAGCTATTATTTGAGTCCCTGGATTAAATCCAATCTCACATCCTAATTTATCTATCGCAGGATTAATGCCTCCTCCTGGATTATAAAGTAATCCATAGCTCATATAAGGTTGAAAGCCAATTCTGCCCTTGCTTAGAATATAATTACCACCACCATCAGAATGACTTCCATCGCCATTTATTTTTATCCAGCCACCAAAACTTATTGCAGGTGGCTGTAATGCAACATTATCACTTACTTTAATATAATTATTTGAAGCACTATTAAATGTATAACCACCAGAACTTTTTACACC
>JAGVYZ010000030.1 GCA_018303025.1 Candidatus Woesearchaeota archaeon | reverse complement strand
ATAAGTTCCTGCATTTACACAAACAACTTTTCCAGGACCTAAACCAGAATAAGCAGAACTTTTTCCATCAATAGTAATACCAGAAGAAATAGTATAATCGCAATCATAAGAAACAACATTGCCTGTTATAGTATTTATTCTTTTTATATCACTTCCTTCTATAAGAAAACCAGAAGGGCCAATAGAACCAGTATTACCACCAGAACCTGCATTGCCTCCTGAACCTGATTTTGAATTAGTTGGTTTATCTGGATTATTATAATCAATTTCTCTTTGTTGTGATGAAGAACTTTCATCATTAATTGGTGTAGAAGTATCAGGAGTTAAAGTATAATCTCCAGGAGAAGAAATATTATTTCCCATAAAAGTAAAATTAATTAAAAGAATGCTTATTAAGACTGCAAGTAAAATAAGTATCTTCAAATAACCCTCTTTTTTTTCTTTATTCACATTGTTCACTAAAAATGAACCCAAGCTAGTGTTTAAAAAAATTTCCAAGATTTTTAAAAGAATATTCAGGTTATTTTTAATCTACATTATTTAAATCAATCTCATTCTGTTATTCAAAAAGTAAAACATAACAAGAAAAAACATTAAATCCATATTCTAAAGTTTTTTTAATCTCTTTTTTGATAATACCCATTTTTCAGAGATTATCTTAAATGTTTCAGCCATTTTTCTTGAACATTTTTTAATAAGTCAATATTATTATGTTCCCCAAATAAAATTATCTGGCAAAATAAATCAGCAAATTCATATTCTAAATCTTTTCTTATCTCTTCTTTGCTCATCTCTTTTTGTCTTGCCCTGTCAGTCAACATTAAATATTTTTGAGTTAATTCTCCAAATTCTTCTTGTATCTTAAGCAAAAACCAGTCATCATCTCTTCTTACGTGATGGTCTTCAGCATATTGCTTCGATCTTAATTCAATTTTTGCTATTAGTTCATTTACATCCATTTTACTGTTTAGATAAAATACACAATTCCTTATTTTTTAAAACTGGTATGTCATTTGTTCTTAATTCTTTTAAGTCATGCATTATTTTTTGTGCAATTGCTTCTGCAAATTTTACAGGCACAGCATTTCCAATCATCTTATAGCCATCTGCAACATCATTATAATAAAAAATAAAATTATCGGGAAAAGTTTGTATTCTTGCACATTCTCTTACAGATAATCTTCTATATAACTTCTCCTTTCCTTTTATAAATTCCCTTTTATTCGGTTCAATAAATTTCATTTTTGGAGCTTGCGGATGTATCGGAGCATGCCTTCCTCCTGCTTGAATTGTAAAAGACTGCTCATCCCAAGACCTTACTCTATTTCTTGACATATAAATTGTTGAAAATCCTCCATTCATGTATTCATGGTTTGGAATAGACAGGTTTTGGTTAGTTTTATTCTTCTCTTTTGCAGAAGCAGGAACAGGCAAATCGCCAATAGCATCTTTTAGTGTCAATAATTTCGAGTTTGATTCTGGAAACTCAAATTTTTTCCCCAGTTTTTCATGGTAACCAACAATTATTACTCTTTTTCGTTCCTGTGGAACTCCATAATCCTTAGCATCTAATAATTTATAATTAACATTATAGCCAATATGTTTAAATGCCTCAACAATTTTTATAAATTCTTTATAATGCATTGGCGACAAAATTCCAGCTACATTTTCAGCAAGGAAAAAAAGAGGTTTCTTCTCTTTTATAAGATTAATATAATTATAGAATAATTGTCCTCTTAAATCATTTATTCCCCTCATAGCCCCTGCTAAACTCCAACTTTGGCAGGGTGGTCCGCCAATAAATCCAATGACTTCAGGAATTTCATCAGGAGATAAATCAACAATAGACTTTTTGTTTATAGATATACCATGATTTTTCTCAAAAGTTTCCCAACAGCCTTCCCAATTGTCATTAGCAAAAACTATGTTAAAGCCAGAATTACTAAAACCTAAATCCAAACCTCCAGCCCCTGAAAAAAATGATGCAATTTTCATTTTATCACAAAAGTTATTAGTTTTGCCTCCACTAATTTAACAGGATTGTTAGGATCTTTAATTTTTACATCCTTAATAGAAATATCTTTATTTAATTCTATTTCATTTATGTCTTCTTTTGGATAAGAAAAATACCTCTCTTTTCTTAATATTGCAAAAAGATGGAATTTATTTTCTTCAAGTTTACATAAATCCTTAAAAACATTTATTGGATTTTCTATACTCCACATTCCCCTAATTCTTAATTCAGTTATTCCAAGAGGGTCAACCCTTTTAACTTTTCCTAACTCAACAGTTTCTCCTTTTTCTAACCCAAGAGAATCAAGGACAGAATCAACTTCTTCTTTTATTGGCTCGTGGACTTTTTCATAAGTATTCCCAATAACATAAAATAATTCTTTTTCATTCCAGTTTCCACCATCACATTTTTTACAATCAGCAGTTATCCTAATATCCGTAGCAAGAAGCTTATTCTTTGGTGATGAACTATTTAATGCTAAAGCACTCTTTAAGCTTTCAATTTTCTTTATTTCAAAAGCATCTCCGTTCTTTATTATGATATCAGGTGGATGGTTTTGGTTTCCTAGCCAAGAAAACACCTTAGAGTATTCTTCTTCTTTCTTTTCTTGAAGAGACTTAAAAGAAGAAGCAATCGCATCTTTTATGTAAAACTCTAATTGCTCGCCAACTGCATTTATTCTATTAAGAGATTTAGAAGCATAGCTTTTCAAATCATTATTTCTATATGAAGCAATGTTCAATATCGCTCGTAAAATATTATTTGACATGTTTTTCTCTCCTAAATAAAAAATAAAAAAGATTTTATTTTTTTAAATCTTTTCTTTTATCATAGATTTTCTTTTGAAAAAGAAAAGCTATATGTCTTCTACGCCACCTTCAGTTACTTGAAAAATCGCCTCGCCGTCAGCTAAGTGAGGACTATCAATCAGCTTAGCTACTCTAGAACCTTTTTTTCCTTTTCTTAAATAAACTCGGGTATTTGAGTTATGAGCGACGATATTTCCACCAATAGCAGCAGTAGGATCACCAAAAAACATATCAGGTTTAGCCATTACTTGATTAGTAACATAAACAGCTAAATTATACTGATTAGCTAATTTCATTAAAGTATGCATATGCCTATTCAGTTTTTGTTGTCTGTCCGCTAACTGTCCTCTTCCTGAAAAATCAGCTCTAAAATGAGATGTTAAAGAATCAACAATTATTAATTTGACAGGAAAATCAGTATTCTCTAATTTCTTGACAATATCCTCTGCCTTCTCAGCTAACAACATCTGATGATCAGAATTAAATGCTCTCGCTGTTTTTATGTTTTTCAAAACATCACTCTCATTTAATCCTTTAGCTTTTGACATTTGAATAATTCTTTCAGGTCTGAATGTTGATTCACCATCAATAAAAATAGCAGAACCACTAGCACCACCCTGTTCTTTTGGCATTTGCACATTAACAGCTAATTGATGAGCAATCTGACTTTTTGAAGAATTATGCGACACAATATTATTTGCTAAAAAACTATGTGTATTTGGAACTTCAATGTCATAAACTTTTCCTTGCTTGTTTTCAATAATCTCAATTTTTTTTATTGCTAATATATTAAGATTGGGCTGTTGCATAACTCTTTCATAACTTTGAATAACCTTCTCTATTTTTTCTCTCAATCGCAAAGTTTTAATCCCTATATTTTGATAAAATTTAACCAGATTCTCTTTTCTGTAAATATGCAGTTTATAGCAGATAAAACCCCTTGTCTCATCAGATGTAATGCTGCTTTTTATACCAAATTTTGTAAGCAATAACTGAACCTGCTGCATTAATTTTAAACTTGAGCTTCTTAATTCAACAGATTTGCCTTTTTTATTTGATAAATAGTTCTTTTCTTTGATAGTTCCGTTTTTATTAGTCCATTTTGAAGTTTTAAGCAATTTGCCATTTTCATGTTTTACAGAGCCTTCTCCGTCATAAAAAGCAGTTAAAAATTTTTCAACAACCTCTTTTGGTGAATCAAATAATTGTTTAGGGATAAATTTTTCATTTGCCTTATAATAAATTCCATCAAATTGCCCTAAAAATTCTCCAGCCATTACAGAATTAATATCCCATGTCTCTGTTTTTTCATCTAAACGTCTAAATGCAGATTCAATCCCAAAAACATTTTTTACTGATTTCTTCCAGTCTTCAATAATTTCTTTATTAGATGAGCCAAAAGAAACTCTTACAATTCCGCCATTTTTTCCACCCTTTTCATGCCATCCTTCACTTAGTATGTATCCTAAAATATTTGCTAAATCCACATTTAAAGTTTTAGGCAATAAAACTTTATTCATTATAGTTTTGGGTGCTTTTTTATGAATTTTAATTTCATGAAATAAATTAACTTGCTCTTCTGGAAAAGCATCAGGCCAGCTTACACTTAAATAATCATTTTCCTTTAATTGATCTGCCCTTTTCCATCCATCCTGAGTCATTAAAGGATGATTAGGTGTAACTTTTATCTCTCTTCCATCTTTTAAAGAGATTTTAAGTAACTTTTCGCAATCATAAACAAATAGCTTTTTAGCAAATGTTTTGTGTAAAGAATTATTAAACCATGTAATTATAGGCAAATCTAAATCATACTCTCCAGCAGAAACATTCCCGGCTATGTCTCCTATTTCTTTCATGTTTCCGTCAGCTAAAGTAATCATGGTATCATGAGCCACACAACCAAATTCTCCAAAACATTCAGAAATGCATCCTGATTCAAATCCTCCACCCAATAAAGAATCAAAAGCCTTGCTTCCAGTGCTTATTCTAATTACTAATTCTCTTTTCTTAAGTAAATCTTCACCAGTTTCAAAACCCATCTCCATTTTATCACGGGCAGCATTTATTATTTTCCTGGCACTAGCTTCAGTAACACCAGCTACCTCGACCATTTCACCAGGACTAGCAACAGCAATAGAAAGCAAGGTGTCATACCCTGCTTCTTTTAATTTTTCAGCAGTCGCAGCACCTACACCAGGTAAATCAGTAATTTCATTTTTACTCATCTTTCTCACCACCTTCGAAATATAAATAATCCTGGGCTTTTCTCAATAAAGCTTCTATCTTGCCTAAATCATTTCTTCTTATGTTATTAATAAGTTCATATCTCCAAATCTCTTCATCCTTTTTCTTATAGGATTTAGTCAATGTCATTGTTTTGAAAGCAACTTCGCCTCCATTGAAATCTCTTTTATTTTCCCACACCGCTATTTCAAAATTACCAGCTCTCCATTTCATAACTGGCCTATTTTTCACAGAACTCCCGTTTTTTTCTTGCTTTTGCATTTTATTTCAACCTCCATTGAAGCCTAAAAAGGCATACGAGGATAAAAGCAATAGTATTTATAAACTTTCCAAAGGTGTTTGTCCTGTAACCCTACCTTTTAATATATATTTTAGAGTAAATACTTCCAGATAAAAAATAGATTAAAAACAAGCAAAAAAACAAATAATCCAAATTCAATTATCCCGCCAGTTCTTAAAAATCCATTAACTCTGAAATTAAAAGGATAAATATTAACACCTTCTTTAGTTAATCCATCTAAAAATAAATGAGAAAAGAAACCAATCAAGCAAGGAATCCAATATCGAGTAAATAAAGAAAGAACAAATCCAATCAATCCCCAGACAAATAAGCTATGCAATAATTTTCTATGTCCAAAAAGAAATTTTAAAGGATAAGAAAGAAAGAACAATTTACTTCCAATCTTGCTTTTAGGTTCATCAATATCAATTAAAGAAGCACATAAAACAACAATAAAAACAAACAAATAAGGATTCAGATTAAAATAAGAATAAGAAACAAGTCCAAATAAAAATGCAAAAACAAAATGTGTTCTGAATAGCATAAAAAGAAAAATCAAATCTTTCTTAAAAAGATAACTAAACAAATATAGTATTTGCATTAAAACAATCTTTTTAAATTAATTAAATAAACAATTTTTATGGAAGTGATAACCCCAGAAGCACAAACAACAGTTTCTAATAAAGATTTACCTGATTTAATGTTGAACTTGGAAGCAAGATTGCAACCAGGAATGCCTGTTTTAATTGAATCTTTAAGAATAAATGGTAAAAGTCATCATAAAAAAACAACATTGTTTCTTTCAGGAGGTGTCTTGCAAAATGGTGTTTTTAATCTTAAAACAGGAAAAAGACATTTTGTTTATGCACAATTTCATCCAGATCTAACTGAAGATTATAGAATATCTATTTCAAATGCAGAATTTTTTCCAAGTATTTATCAGCCTAAAAGTCATATAGTTCATGTTCGTGGACATGTTAATGAAAGAGCCATAGATCAAACACCATTTGAATGGGATGAAGAACATTCAAACCATATAACTAAAATAGAAATAGGTTCTTCATTATTTGAAAAATATTTGGATATAATCCGCGCATTAAGATTTGCAGGAGATTCCTTAACATTAACATTACCTATGGCTTATATTAGGCCAAAATATCTTATTAGACAAATAGGAGATTCTGATGAAAAATTAGAATCACAAAGAGATAGAGAATCATCTAATTTAGCCAGTGTAAGAGCAGTAATGAATTTATTAGATAATATTAATGGGGGTCATTGTGGGGCACAGCAGGTTAGTTATTCTAAAAATCCAACAAAAGAAAGTCTTTTCTTAAATGATGAAGATTTCTTACTTTTCGATGCCAATATATTTGCATATGTAAAACCAGGAAGAGGATATTGTTGGGGACAAACATTTGTTCTTCCAGCTAAAGGTAAAGATGAATTAATAGAATCAGCATTTGCACCAGATAACATTAGAAAATTTTATCCTTATGGACTTGAATAATTAAAAATTAAAATCAGCAACAGATTGCCATATTCCATTTTTCTTTTTCAATAAAGAATAGTACTCTATCTCCATTGAAACACCTTTATATTCTTGACTTAAGGAAAGAACTGTTTTTGCAATAGTAATATGAGGATTATATCTCTCAAGACCATATTTAGCAGCCATTGTATCAAACTTAGTAGTATCTCTATCAAAAGCTCTTGAAACCCTTAAAATTTCAGAATGCAACCTTTGTAATTCCTCAACATTTTTTAATCTTATTACATATGAGCTTTCATCAAAATTATCAAAACCCAATACTTCAGTTGCAAAAGAACAAATAGTTATATTTCTTAATGCTTCAATTACTTCTTTTTCTCTTTCCTCATCACTAGCAAACCCCCATAAAGTGCAATGCAATCCTCTTTCAGGTATTCTTATATTGCTCTCAGTAGCAAGTTTATCCATTAAATTTTGTGTAGGTCTAAATAATGTTGTATACCACATATAATAAATAAAATCAAAAATTAATTAAAACTATGTTTCAAACTAAGCTTTAATTTTTTTCTGCAAATAACTTGAAAAATAACCATTATATCTTTTCTGTAAATCTTTTCTCATCCAGTCTTTTCCACTAATTATCTTCCTGCAGTTTTTATTTCCACAATTGCATTTTAATTCATATTCCAATGAATCAGACATAGCATAATCAATATTTATCTCCTCTCCTTCATTAATATCCCTCATAGCAACAAACACAATGTTTCCTTCTATGCCTGCATTAGGATTGCAAGAATGATTCAAAAACATCATACTATCTTTAATTTCATTTTTGGAAATAGGTGCTATAAAAAAATCATCATTAATCTGGAAATATGTGTCGCCTATTTCATTCAAAATCTCATTTAATTTTTTTAAATTAATAATATGTCCCCATTTAATCCCAATAACTTCTCCTTTTTTAATCGGTTTAATTGCAAATAATCCCCTTCCTTCAATTTTGCTTTCCTTAATTTCTGTTTTTGGAGATAAATAAGACTTCATATAAAAATTAAAACAAACATCTTTAAATTTCTTTTCAATTATTCAAAACAGTTAAAGCATCTTTATAATCAGCTTCTTTAATTGAATTAGCAATCAATTCAATCCTTTCAAACATTTCATTCTTAACAACTCTTCCGGATATAGCTAAGAACTTTCCAAGAGATTCATTGAAAGTACCACAATTTTTCAAAATCTCATCAGCATTCTCTCTAAAAGCAACTACACGTATATTAGCAGAACCATCATCTAAATAAATATTCAAAATAGGAACATCTTTTACAGTAGCATTTTCATGTTCTAAGCATTTGTCAATAACTTTTTTATTGCATTCGCTACAAGCCCTATAACTTCTAGGTTCAAATGCTTGTACAACATGCCCATAAACTTCTACATTATCCCCTTGTTTTAATTCATTTATTTTCT
>JAGVYZ010000029.1 GCA_018303025.1 Candidatus Woesearchaeota archaeon | reverse complement strand
AAACAATTTTAAGAATTGTTAAAGAATTTGGCGGTGATTTTTCTGTTGAATATGCTGAAAATGCTGAAAAATTGATTATTAATAAGAAAAGAGAAGGATTTTCTATTGTTCATTTGACTGTTTATGGAAAAGGTGTTTTAGAGAAAATAAAAGAAATAAGAAAAGAGAAGAACTTACTTATTGTTGTTGGTGGAGCTAAGGTTGAACCTGTTTTTTATGAGTTAGCTGATTTCAATATTTCGGTTACTAATCAACCACATAGTGAAGTTGCTAGTTTGGCTATTATTTTGGATAAATATTTTAATGAAAAAGAATTTTCCTTAGATTTTAAGAATGCGAAAAGAAAAATAATTGGAGTAGAGAAAGGAAAAAAGATTGATTTAATGCAATCTAATTAAAGAAATTGCTTCATCTATGCCTTTGGTTAATGCTTTCAAATCTTTATTGAAATCGTAATTTCTTTGTAATTGCTTTACTTTATCCATACATGCTCTGAAGTGTAAAGGGTTACTGTTAGCCATTTTCATCCAGAGATTGTCTAAGTCTTCTTCTATTGAATCCTGATTTTTTTGGAATTTTTCCTTTAATGATTTTAATTGTTCAATAATATTTTCTATTTCTGGAGTCATGTTTTAATAATTCTTACTTTATGACCTGCTTTTTTTGCTTCTTCATAGCAAATGTCAAAAATTTCTGCGTCTAGATTTTCGCGAATTTTATTTTTTGAGTATTTTCTTTTTTCCAATCTTGCTTTTAATTTTTTTAAGTCTGTTTTTATGATATAACAAGTTTTTACATATTTTTCAGGCAAATAATGGGATAAATGAGAATCAATTACTAATGTTTTCTTTGAGTTTTGAATTAATTTTGTTAAAAATCGGTTTAATTTGTTTGTATCAATAATGTAGCATTTTCTTTTTTTATCATAGCCGTCAAATAATTTATTTTCTTTTATTAATAAAGAAACATCTACGTATTCATAATTATTCTTTTTTGCAAACTTTTTGGAAAATGTTGTTTTTCCTGAAGCTACTGAACCTGAAACAATTATTGCTTTCAATTTACAGGATATCTTAAGATGGCTGCTATGCCACCTAATTCTTTTAATTGTACGCCTTCATTAGTGTCTATTGATATAATCTCATAAGTTGAATTGAATTTTTCAACTGCTTCAATATATTCTTCAATTAATTCATTATCTAAACTTTCTGAGATTAGTAAAATTTCAACTGCACCATATTCTATTGCTTTTTTTACATTTGCTTTTCCATATGCTGCTTTTGAATTATCTTTTGCTAACATTTCTAAAAATCTTAGCATTAATTTTTTTTCTTTTGTAATTGATTCTTCTGCTAAAACATCTTTTGATTTATCAACTAACTCTCTTAATCCATAATCTTCTGTATAACTTAAATCCTGGGTTGTTAGAACTTTCTTTTTTACTTCATTATTTAAATAATTACCTTCAAAAAAAGTTTCTTTTGTTGGACCTGGACCACCTATTAAAATACCTCTAATTTTGGGATTGTTATAAAATTCCTTATTTGATACTTCTGCTATTCTTTTATAGAATTCATGAGCTGCTCCTTCTCTTAATCTTGCAAAACGAGCCTGGGAATTATGAACTATTAATCCATTTGCTATAAAATTTCTATTTCTAACTTCAATATCCACCATAGGCACTTCTTTATTTATTTTTTCTATTGATTTTATTTTTACAGGAATCAAATTATAATTTGAAAAATTCTTTAACTCTGAATAAAGTTGTTTATTGTTCTTTATTTCTTTAAGTATTGAACTATTAAAAATGTTTTTACTCATCTGCCTTTCATTTCTAAAGAAATTAGTTACTTTAGGAAAGTGTTGAATGTTTAAACCTGCTTTTTCGATAATCTTTCTTATTGAAGAACCTTGTGTTATTATTTGCCTTACGTAATTTTTTTCAGTTCTGTTCTTAATTAATTTAGCTAATTTATCCCTCTTATTTTTGAATGTAAAATTGATATTTTTTTGAAAATTCTTCAATGACTGCTTTTCAGTAATTCTTAATGTATAACGAGTTTTCTTTGAATAAGGATTACATTTGTTATCATAAGTGCATAAAGAGCCAATGATGCCAAATCTTAAAAGAGATAACTGGAGTTGATGAATTAAAATCTTGTTGTTCATCCCAATAGAAAGTTCATCTTTTGTTGCATAACCTTCTGTATCAAATAAACCTTTTAAAAATAATTTTAAAATTTCATCGTGAGATTTTAAGATTTTTATTGGAATTTGTGAATCTAATGCTTTCTTTAATTCAGGAAATTCATTTCTAAATAATCTTACCAAAGCTCGGCCATAAACTCTTAATTGGTAATAATTTTTTGATTCTCTGAAACGTAAAGAAGTATTTGCATTAAATGCTTTTTTAATTAGATTTTGATATTTTACTAAAGTTGATTTATCCCTTTCTGAAAATGTTAATCTATCTTCTTCATAATTACCATCGCCTAAAAAATAACCTAAAATTTGGGCTGTATTTTTGTTCAGGACTTTAGGCAAAGTTAATGTTTTATGCTCTTCTGGATGCAAAATCTGGGCAGAACCTTTAACTTCTATTTTTTCAGGCATTAACAAATGGTCTCCAATATTTAATTCAGAAGATGATTTTTCTTCAAAAGAATTTGTAAAGAAAATATGGTCTTTAGAAGCTTCTATTTCTAATCTTGGAAATTTGGTAATAATTTTATAAGTTACTTCTTTCTTATTTTCCCATTTATTTAAGATGGCTGAGTCTTCTATTGATTTGTTATTTAGATTGGCTGATTTTAATAAACAAGGCATTGATGAATCTTTTATAAGAATTATGTTTCCATCTGTTAATTGGATTAACGTTTCTGGATTTAAGCATTGTCCTCCTGCTTTAATTTTACCAGGAACACCTGATGTTAAATGAAATAATGTTGTTATTGAAGTGCCACTTAAGATTCCTATTGTTGCTTCCCTGTTATCTAAAATGATTAAACCATAATTGTCTTTAATATTCATCATGTCTTTTAATGGGTCTAAGACAAATACCTGATCACACCGATATAATCTTATTTGCAATGGGACAGGTGGTTCTATGCTCCAGACTTTAATGTCTGTTTTGTTTTCTGATTCAGAAGCATCTCCGCAAAAAATAGCTAATCCATTTTCAGGTGTACTTTTATATAATCTTAAGAATCTGATTGCTCTTTCTAATGAATCTATTACATTTTTCCTTGTGTTTTTATCTTTAATATTAGAAGCTGTTCCTTGCTCCTGCTCTAAATGCTGGATAATCTTGATAATATCATAATCTTTTGGAATATAGACAGAAACTAATTCAGTATGCCTTCCTTTAACTGCTTCCAGCTCTCTAATAACTTTCTTCAGTTTCATTATTTTTTTCTTGTCTTCCATTGTAATTTAAAGAGAAAAGATTGTATTTAAAAGTTGTTATCTACAGAAATTCGACATTCAAACTATTTCCAAATTTTATTTCTTTTGCATTTGCAACTGCTTTTAAGTCATTCATGAATTTGGATTTTTCTAGTTTACTTGGAAGAGTTAAGATAATCTCTGCTTTCATGCTTTTTTGCTTGCTTGTTTTTACTTTTCTTATTTCAGAAATAATTTGGATAATTTCATCTCCTTCTTGCTCTAGTTTTTCATTTATTAAAGATTTATCATATTTAGGCCAGTTAGTTAAATGAATGCTTTCTGTTTTTTCAAATTCTTTAAAGTAATTTTGATAGATTTCTTCTGTAATGTAAGGCATGATTGGGGAGAATAATTTTAATGAATCTAATAATGCTAAATATAAAGTATATTGAGCTGATTCTTTTTCATTTTTAGTTTTTGGTTCGTAAATTCTGCTCTTGATTATTTCCAAGTAAAAATCACAAAATGTATTCCAGAAGAAGTTTTCTGTATCTGATTTTAATCTAATATATTCAAACTCGTCCATGCTTTCTGTTGTTTCTTTTATTAATGAATTTAATTTTGAGATTAACCAGGAATCAAATGGCTCTAAAGATGGAGGTTTTTTATGAGTATAATCAGATAAATTCATTATTGAGAACTTAGAAGCATTGAATATTTTGTTTACTGTTTTTTGGCCTGCTACTAATTCTTTTTCTTTGAAAGGAGTATCATCTCCTAATTTGAAAGAAGATGCCCAGAACCTTAATGCATCTCCTGAATATTTATCCAGCATTATTTTTGGGTCTATTGTATTGCCTTTTGATTTGGACATTTTTCTTCCATTTGGGTCTAGAATCCAACCAGAAATAATTGCATCTTTCCATGGAAGAACTTTGTTATGCAAATATGATTTTGCTAATGTGTTAAATAACCAGAAAGTAATAATATCATGAGCATTTGGCCTTAAATCCATTGGATATAATTTGTGGTATAATTCAGGAACTAAAGAAGCTGCTATTTGTGGTGTTAAAGAAGAAGTTGCCCAGGTGTCTAAAATATCTTTTTCAGGAATAAACTCTTGAGAATTACATTTTGGACATTTTTTTATTTTAGGAGAATCTTTTAATGGGTCTACTGGTAGGTCTTTTTTATTAGCTATTATTATTTCATTGCATTTTTTGCAGTACCAGACAGGTATAGGAACTCCAAAAAATCTTTGTCTTGAAATACACCAGTCATATTTTAATCCTTTAACCCAGTTGTCATACCTGTTTTTCATATGACTAGGATGCCAATTTAATTTATTTCCTTGCTTTAGAAATTCATCTCTTAAATCTAAATATTTAATGAACCATTGCTCTGTCATTAATATTTCAATATCATAACCGCATCTTTCATGAGTATTAACAACATGTTTTATTGGTTCTATTTTTTCAATAAAATTATCTTTTTGCAAATCTTCTATTATTAATTTTCTTGCTTCTTTTGATTTTAAACCTGAGTATTTTCCTGCTTGTTCATTTAAGGAACCATCTTTGTTCATTATTTCAATTGGAGTTATTTTAAATTCTCTTATCCATTCAGCATCGTTCATGTCTCCAAATGTACAATGATAAACAGCTCCTGAACCAAAAGCTGGGTCTACATCTTTATTAGCATAAATTTTTACTTCTCTATTGAAAAAAGGAATTGTTGCTGTTTTTCCAATAAATGCTTTGTATTTTTTATCATCTGGATGAACATGGATTGCTACACAAGCAGGCATTAATTCTGGCCTTGTTGTAGCTATTGTAATTGTTTTTTTTATTGATGTTTGAAATTTGATATAAACTAAATTAGATTCTCTTTCTTTGTCTTCTAATTCATATTGTGCTATTGCTGTCTGGCATTCAGGACACCACATGAATGGCATTCTTTTTCTGTATTCTCTTCCTTCATTGTATAAATCTATGAAAGATTCCTGGGATATTTTTCTTGAATGACTGTCTATTGTTGAGTAGAATAATTCAAAGTCACAGCTCATTCCTATGTTTTTCCAGTCTTGAATAAAATCAGGTCTAATTTCTTTTAATGTTGCTAGGCATAAATTAATGAAATCCTGCCTTGGCATATTTACACCTCTAACTTTCTTTTCTTTTTCAATTAATCTTTCTGTTGGCAAACCATTGTCATCTGTTCCAAATGGATAGAAAACATTGAAATTATTCATTCTTTTGTACCTTGCTATTACATCTTGTTGAGTGTAAGAAGCTGAATGACCTACATGCATTTTTCCTGAAACAGTGGGAGGAGGAGTATCTATTGAATAAATTTGTTTCTTTGAAGTTTTATCAAACTTGTAAATTTTATTTTTTTCCCAGAAAGCTCTAATTTCCTTTTCCTTTTCTTTTGGGTTGTATTGCTCCATTTTTTTTCATTAGAGGTTTCTTTTAGTAAAAGAAAGTCCTGAAAGAAAATAAAAACAAGGATATTTAAATTGAAAAATTTTGGACAATGAAAAAAGATTCACAAATAAAGGCAATAAAAAGCTCAAAAGAACTTATTTTAGTTGCTGAAATAGATAGGAAAGTAATAGGTTATATTTGGGGCTATATTGAAGAGGTTATAAAATATAAAATTGGTAAAATCCAGGAATTAATTGTTACATTTAAAGAAAGAGGGAAAGGAATAGGAACAAGATTAATTACAGAAATGTTAAACTTTTTTAAGAAGAATAAATGCATTATTTCTGAAATTGAAGTGTTTGTTGATAATTTACCTGCTCTCAAAACTTATGAAAAAATTGGTTTTAGGAAAAGAGAATATAAAATGCAATTAAAGCTAGATAATAGAAAGTTTTCACCTTTTGTTTAAATGTTATGAGAAAGTAATAAATTTAGGGATATTTGAAAATAATCATTAAATTCCTAACCCTTCTCAAAAACTGAAAGATTTTAATAGTAGTTGTTTTTATGTTTGATATGCAAGGTACAATTGTAGAGATAAAAACACCAGATAAGTTGCCTTTATATGGATTATATAATAAAGTTAACAAAAGTAAATCTATTTTGATTAATATTCATGGAACTGCTAGTAATTTCTATGAAAACTATTTTATGATGCCATTAGTTAAATTATTGGAGAAAG
This sequence comes from Candidatus Woesearchaeota archaeon, assembly GCA_018303025.1. Lineage (GTDB taxonomy): Archaea > Nanobdellota > Nanobdellia > SCGC-AAA011-G17 > GW2011-AR20 > JAGVYZ01. The sequence goes on along the minus strand of JAGVYZ010000029.1, from coordinate 300 downwards.
AAGGCATTTCTTCACTATCAACAAATAATAGAGGAGCTTCTGTTATGCAAGTTTATCCTCATGCTGGTGCAGCAATAGAACATTTTGAAGATTGTGTTTTGGATATTGATGCATGGGTAGATTATGCTTTATCGCAAGGTTATAAGAAAATCATTTTGCAAGGGCATAGTTTGGGAACTGAAAAAGTTGTATATTATATGAATAAAGGAAAAAATGTAAGAAATATTAATGCAATAATTCTTCTAGCTCCGGCAGATTCTTATGGACATACAACAGAATTATGTTTAAATAAAAAAGAAT
>JAGVYZ010000021.1 GCA_018303025.1 Candidatus Woesearchaeota archaeon | reverse complement strand
CTAAGAATTTTAACATGGAAGAATTATCAGGAGATAAGGCATATTTAAGCAAAGATAATTTTGAAATTGTAAATAGTTTAAATGGAACTTTTTATGTGCCTTTCAAAACAAATAGCAAGGCTACTGGCAATGGCATGATTTGGAAAAAAATGTTCCATTATTTCATGTTAAATAATGAAGATTACTTAGCTCATTACCATTCAAGAAGTAATGGAGAATCTACTATAAATATGCTTAAATCTAAATTTGGAGATAGAGTAAGAAGCAAGAACTGGACAGCACAAGTAAATGAAGTATTATGCAAAGTAATAGCTCATAATATTTGTTGTGTTATACAAGAAATGAATGAGTTAGAAACAGACTTTTGCCTTAAAAGTCAGGAGAGTGCCTCAAATGTCTAACTTTTGAAAGAGTTATGAGGCAAAGTCGGTACATTTTTGCTGCTTGGAAGTGAAAATAGAATTTAGTTAACTTTTTTATTTTTTGAAAGAATTTTTTTAATAAATCTTTAAGATATTAATTATTATAATTTTTTAAATAAAATGTTAAAATTAAAAAAGAATTTAACCTTTAATATTTGACAATGGATTAAATGTAAGGGTTGCACCCTTTACGAACCTGCTAAATTACCCCTTAATATTTGACAATGGATTGAATCTTGCTACTAATTTTGAGATTCCTGCTTTTTCTAATGTTGAAATAACTTCTGAAACATCTTTATATGCGAAGCCTGCTTCTTCTGCCAGTCCTTCATAAGAAGCTGTTTGTACATAAATTCCTTTTGCTTCCATTTGCTTTTGCAAATCTTTTCCTAGAATTTGTTCTCTTGCTTTTGTTCTTGACATTGCTCTTCCTGCACCATGTGCTGTTGAACCAAATGTTTCATCCATTGCTTTTTGAGTTCCTGCTAATAAATAACTTGAAGCTTCCATTGAACCACCTAATACAATTGGCTGTCCTGTTTTTTGAAAAATATTTGTTAATTCTTTGTTGTTTGGAGAGAAAGCTCTTGTAGCTCCTTTTCTATGAACTATTAATTTTTTTATTTTATTATTAATTTTATGCTCTTCTAATTTTGCAATATTATGAGCTACATCATAAACTAAATTAACTTCAATTTCTTTTTGAAAAATTTCTTTGAAACATTCTCTGATTCTATGCAAAATAACTTGCCTATTAGCGAATGCCATGTTTGCTGCACAAGCCATTGCTTTGTAATAATCCTGGCCTTCGTCGCTGTTTAATGGAGCACAACCTAATTCCCTGTCTGGAACTTTAATATTATATTTTTGCATTGCTTTATCAAAAATTTTTAAGTAATCTGTTCCTATTTGATGACCGAAACCTCTAGAACCACAATGAACCATTAATGCTACTTGCTCTTTTTCATGAATTCCAAAAATATTTGCTGATTCTTTATTATAAATTTCTGAAACATATTGCAACTCTAGAAAATGATTTCCTGAACCCAATGTTCCCATTTGACTAAAACCTCTTTGAAAAGCTTTGTCTGAAACTTTAGAGTGGTCTGCCCATGGAATTGTTCCTGAGCTTTCTGTTCTTTCTAAATCTTCTTTGGTTGCATAACCATTTTTTTCACACCATTTGCTTCCTGTTTCCATTACTTCAGTAAATTGATCTTTAGTTAATCTTACAAAACCTTTACTTCCTACTCCACTTGGAACTTTTTTGAATAATAAATTTGTAAATTCTTTTATATTCGGCTTTAATTCTTTTAATGTTAAATTTGTTGAGATTGAGCGAATACCACAATTAATATCAAAACCAACACCGCCTGGTGAGATTATTCCATTTTGTTCTGGGTCAAAGGCTGCTACTCCCCCTATTGGAAAACCATAACCATAATGTCCGTCTGGCATACATAGTGAATATTTTTGGATTCCTGGAAGGCAAGCTACATTTGTTACTTGTTCTATGACACCTTTATCCATTTCACTTAATAATTTTTTAGAAGCATAAATTCTTCCTGGAACTAACATTCCCTTTTTGTAATCTTGTGAAATTTCAAAGATGTTTTCATCTATTTGCTTGATTTCTTTTATGGTTTCCATTAACTTAGAAAGTTTGGAATCTTTATAAAATTATGTTAATTTTCTGTTAAAAGATCAAATGCTTTTTTTAAACCAAATATTAAGGAATTACTATTATCTGTATACCAAAGATAATTATCTTTTTGCTGGGTTAGTAATTTATTAGCAAATGTAAGATTAATTTCTAAATGAGAAGCAGGATATCTTGAACTTATACCCTCTATTACATTTAATGTAAATAAATGGTGCTTAAGGTTTTTCCAGTCTTCTTGTGTTTCTAATTTTTGATAGCCTTCTATTTCTTCTATTTCTTTTTTTAATTTAATATCTTTTTCTTTTTGCCATTTTAGTTCATGTTCTGCAAATGGGAAGGAGATTAATGTCAACCTTTGCCTATTTTGTAAAAAGTCAAGGATCATACTTTGTCCTTCTTCTAAGAGCAAAATGATTTTATAATTCTCGCGAATAGTAACTTCATCTTTTTTTAATTCTTTTAATTTAATACTAATCTGGGTTAATCTTTCCCTGAAAAATTCTTCATCTCTATTTACAGAATTTGTTCTTTGATTATAATAATAATTTGCTTCTTCTAGAATTCTTCCCTTTTCTTCATTTAGCTGCTTTTTATTTTTAAGCCATACAAGAAGTTCTTGAACTAATTTTTTTATATTATCTAATGTTTGTTCATTTGGTTTTTTATCATACCTTTTTACTTCGTCTTCTAAATTTGTAACCAAATCATATAAATCAGGTAAACTAGGCCTTTTTATTGTTTTTTTAATAGATGTTAAAACTCTTTTAGGAAATTGCATTATTCTATGGGGTTATGGTTTCTTAAATAACTTTCTATCCCTTATTCTTTAGCAACTTTCCATAGATATTCAAAATAATTTTTATATGATTCTGCTACCTTTTGATGGTCTATTATTGTTCCTAAAGGATTATCAACCCACATAACTAAAGCTATTTTATCATCATAAATGTAAGTTGAAACAGAAGAAGTAAATTCTTTTGGAATAAACTTTATTTTTGTTAATTTAAGCTTGGTTGGCTTGATTTTTATATTTGCTATTATTCTCATCTTAATTTTTTTAATTAATCTTTTTTTATCCCATTGAGGGTAATAATATTTTAAATATTCCTTAATTTTATTTTCTGCACCAAAATCAAGAATTTCTGTTTTTGATTTTAACATGTCTTCAAAAATTGTTTTTAATCCTGCTTCTCCCTTAAAACTTCTTATTTCCTGCTTTTGCTTAGGTAAATCAAATTCTTTCATTAAGTTAGGAATTATCTCTTTGGACTTTTTTAGATTAATTTCTTTTTGCTCTATTATACTATATAATTTGTCTGGATTGGCTGCTTCAAAAAACATTTTATTTTCTTTTATTATCTGACTAATTAATCCTTTTTCTCTCAATCCTCTTAAAGCATCATAAACTGAAACTCTATGAATCCCTGATTGTCTTGCAATTTCATTTGCAGAAGATGAACCTATTTTTATTAATGTTAAATAGCATTTAGATTCGTTTGGACTTAAACCTAGATTTTCTAATTGTTCCATATTTTAGACCTAATTTGATTTAATATAAATCTTTCTCTTTGTTGTAATCTAGGTTACTACAATATATTAAATTCTATTTTTGTTGACTACTTTACTATGGCAAATATTCCAGTAATTGATAGAGAAAAAATAGAATCAACAAGAAATCTAGCGGAAGCTGTAAATATTTTATTTGGACTTAATTTAGAAGGCAGATTGTGTATTTTTTCCCAAGAAGCAATGATTGGAGAGACTGCAAGAGCTTATGATGAACTTGGAAGAACAGTAAGAAGTGATACTTACAGAAGAATTGCAAAAGACTTTAAGCTAAGAACTGGATATTATGGTAATCCTAATGGGGCTAAAATTATTTATGATGTAGGTGTAGGCTCTGGATTATTAGCAATTGAATTAATTAAAGAAGATGCAATCGTTTATGGGATTGATATTTCTGGAGATATGTTAAATTTAGCATGAACTAATTTTAGTAACGCTAGGATTTCTATAAACAAATTTTGCCTTATTCATGGAACTGTTTATAATTTAGATAAATGTCCCTTACCTAATGCTGATTATGTTATTTGTAGAAATGCATTGCATAGATTTATAGAGCCTGAAAAAGCATTAAAACAAATGATAGATAAACTAAATGATGATGGAGTTTTATATATAAGAGATTTAAAACGAAATGCTGATTGGGAAACAATTTTGAAAAGAATAGATGACAAAAGATGGGAAACTCCAAGTTTAGTTCTTGATTATATTGGTGCTATGGCTTCTATGTTGACTACAGAGGAATTAGTTCAGTTATTAGTAAGATTAGGAATAACTAATTATGAAATTTCAGATGGAGACTATAGAAATGGTTTAATTTCCAGTAATCCAGATAATCTTATAGAATTTGAAAAAGAAACAGAATATGTTGCTGTTATTAGAAAATAATAAATTTTTGTTTTCTTATATTCTCTAAAATATATATTAGAGTTTTATATTTTTTAGAAGCATAAGTTTATTAAATCAAAAGTGCAAGAAAATGGTAATGATGAGCAAAATAAGGGGTTTTTTCAATAGTATTTTTTCTAAATTGTTTAGGGTAAAAAAAACAATTAAATTAGGATTTTATGGACCTGTTAATGCTGGTAAAAGTTCACTTGCTAACAGGATTTCCAAGGATTTTACAGGAGAAGAAATGTCTTCTGTTTCAAAAGTTCCTCATGAAACAAGAACTATTATTCAAAAAGAGAAAGTAAAAATAAAATATAATGATAAAGAAATGGATTTTAATTTAATTGATACACCTGGTATTGCTACTAGGATTGATTATGAAGATTTTTTAAAATTCAAAATGAATGATGAAGAAGCTAAAGAAAGAGCCAAAGAAGCTACACAAGGTGTTATAGAATCTATAAAATGGCTGGACCAGGTTGATTGTGTTTTAGTTGTTTTAGATGCTACACAAGACCCTTATAGCCAGGTTAATATTACTATTATTGGAAATTTGGCTGCAAGAAATACACCAATATTAATTGTTGCTAATAAAGTTGATTTGAAATCATCTAAGATTCAAAGAGTTGAAGATGCTTTTCCACAGTATAAAGTTATTGGGATAAGTGCTATGACTGGAAAAAACATGGATGAACTTTATAAGGAGATATTTAATCTTATCAAAAAATAAAATGTTAACATTACAATTTATACCTGGTTATGAACTAAATGGATTGGAGGTAAACCAAAAGATAAGAAAAATTTTAGGTTTAGTCAGGAAAGACAGGATTCTTGTTATTGAAGGAAGACTTTCAAGTGAAGAAGAAGCTTTACTTATACAAAGAACAATGGAAGAAATTTCCAAAGAATTTAAAGGCGTAGAAATTTGTTCTGTTGATTACAGAAAAAATGAAAAAACTTTACCTCAAAAAATAAGAGAAATGCTTGCTTCAATGCTTTTGGGCGGGAGAGAAGGATTTTCTATTGTCGGGCCTGCTTCTATTGTTAGGGAGATTAAAAGAAATCCTGATAAGATTGAATTGTTGTTTTCTAATAACAAAAGATAGATTTTTAAGATTTTTTAGTTTTAGTTTTTAATGGCTGATTGTTATTACAGGGATTTGGAAGAAGACAGAAAGTTTGTATTAAGAGAAGGTTATGGATTTTATGTTAAAACTTTTACAAGAATAAGACAAATATTAGAATCTCAACCTCTTAAATGGGAAAAAACTTATGGCAATTCAGTTATGCACAGAGACCCTGCTACTGCTCATACTTTTTTTATACCTGATGTCGGAAAATTAGAATTTCATGTTGGAACTAATCCTTTACAAGGTGAATTGTATAAACCTTGGTTTACTGCTGATTTTGATTTTGGGTTTAGAAGAGATGATGAATGGTTACCACCACTTAATATTTTAATTCATTATACTTATGATAAAAAAATTCAGTATAGCAGATTAATTCTGGAAGAAGATGGAAAATTTAGGAGAAGAAGAGTATCTCTTGATTTGGAGGGAATTCCCTCTGTTCAAATTGTTTATGAAAAGGTTAGTGAGGCTGGATTTTATATTAATTTAATGCCAGATATGAGAGATACATTAAGAAGTGTCATAAAGCAGTATATGCATCTTTTAGGAGATTTAGCTATTGTTAATTTTTTAGAAGAAATAAATAAAATATTAGAACTTTCTAGAGATTTACCTGAATGGGAGAGACATAACCTTGAAGGTCTAATCTCTGATACAAGATTTGCTTATGCTACAAATCAGTTATTTCTTCCAACTTTTTTACAATAATTTATTTTTCTTTTTAATAGTGTGTTAATATATAGTTTAAATTATTAATATAAAATGATAGATAATGTTTTAAATTTTAGTTAAATTAAAAAAATTATGAGGCGAATGCATAATCATGGAAATCCTATTGAACCTGTTAGATGTATTCCAAATGCTTCTGTTGCTGATTTAATTGAGAATTTTGGAAGAACTTGTTTTGAAGCAAGAAATATTGCAGATGGTGCAAAACTTTTAGAGAAAATGATTAATGAAGGTGATACTATCTGGTTAGGTGTTGCTGGTGCTGGTCCTGCAGGTGGCTTGGGAGGATATATTATTGATTTAATTGAAAAAGGTTTTATTGATGCAATTTGCTCTACTGGTGCACAAGTTTATCATGATGGACATTTTGCTTTTGGCTTGCCTGTTGTTCAAGGTAATCCACATGTAGATGATAATGCACTAAGAAAAAGTGGGGATGTAAGAATTTATGATATAAGAATTAGAGAAAATGAAACATTGATTGCACAAGATGAACTTTTTAGAGAATTTATTAGAAATCTTGTGAATAGCGGAAATTTACCTAAGGTAAGATCAACTGCAGATTATAATCACTACTGGGGAAAGTGGGTAAATGAAAATGCACCTCATCCTGAAAAATCATGGGTTGCTGCTGCTACAAAATATAATGTCCCTATTTTTTTAGATTCTGAATCAAATCATTCAATTGGAATGAACAATGCGGCTATATACTTAGAAACTGGAATTGATGTTTCTTTAAATGCAAGTTTAAGTTTATTACAAGGAGCTGCTATATTATACACTAATCCTCAAACTAGTTTTTTTGAATTAGGTGGAGGAGGTCCTAAAAACTGGATTCAAACATTAGCTCCTATGCTGAGTCAAATATTGGGAAAAGAGTTCAAAGGTGCTAAGAGAGGAATTCAAATTACAACTGCACCTGAATTTGATGGTGGATTATCTGGATGTACTTTTTCAGAAGCTGTTTCCTGGGGAAAATATGAAAAGGCTAATGAAGGGCTTGTTCAAATACATGCAGAATATAGTGCTGTCTTTCCCATATTAGCACAATATGTTTTTAATAGTTGCAAAGAAAGAAAGCATTCTGAAATATATACAAGGATTCCTAAAACTTTATTTGATTTAAGATCTTTATTGGTTTAATTATTTATTGTAATAAAATAGAGTTTTCTTTATAGGAATGTTTTTATATTTAATCATATACTTTATGTTAATATGAATACTAATCTAAAGAGGTGTTATCCGTGCCTCATCAATGCGTAAAATGCGGAGCAATGTATCCTGATGGAAGCCAAGATGTCCTAAAGGGCTGTCTTACTTGCAAAGGCAAGTTCTTTTTTTATGTGAGAAAAGAAGCTATTGAAAGCTCTAAGTCATTCATAAGCAATTTAACTGTAGAAGATAAAAAACAGATTGAAGAAGATGTTTATGATATTATGGGAATAATTGAACCTGAACAACCAGTTATATTAGACATTGAGAACATAAGGGTTGTAAAACCAGGACAATATGAAATAAGCTTGATTGATATTTTTAAGAAGAAGCCTGTTGTTTATAGAGTTGGAGAAGGAAAATACATTATTGATTTGGTTTCTACTTTTAAGAATTTAAAAAATAACTAAGTTTCTTTTAAAAAGAACCTTAAGTAAGAAATAAAAAATAATTAAGCTGCTTTTCTTGCGAAATCTTGTTGGGCTGCCTGAGCTTCTGAAACCTGCAATTCTTGTTTTTTTTGCTCACTAAATTTTCTATAATTGCCTATATGACCCTTCATATTTTCTTCTATTTTTAATGCTCTTCCTTCATTGAAAATCTGCAAGGATGGAAGAAGAGAAAGTAAATCATTTAAAGAAGAAGGACTTGTAACTTTAAATGAACTGAAAAGTTCTTTTAATCTTGAAACTTCCTGATAATAATTTCTTATTAAAGTGTAATTTTGATTTGTTGCTTCTTTTGTTTTTTTAATTGCATCTCTTATTGAAAAAATTATCCTGTTTGATCCCTCATTACTTGGCTTAAATTTTGCTAATGAGTTTTCCTCTTTTGTTAAATTTCCTAAAAATCCCGATATAACTGGCATTAATCTTTGAGATGCATTTTCTTCTTTATCTATTGTTTGAGCTAATTTTTGAACTTCTTCATTTACTGCAGTTGCTAGTTCATTTGTTCTTGCTATTACTTCTGGTGTTCTTGGTTGTTTAGCCATTTCTGCTTGCAATGCTTTTATTAAATTAGATAAATTTGATTCTTCATTTTGAATTGCAGATATATTTTGACTTTCTTCTGCTTCTGCTGACTGGATATTTTGTTCACTTCTTTTTGTTAATTCTAAGTTTTTACCTAAACCGTTTATTGTGTCTTTTAACAAATTACTACTTGCATTAAATAATCCTGAAAATAATAGTTTTATTATTTTTATTATTACTATAGCGAATAAACCAATTAAAACGCCTGATGCTGGATTTCCTGTTAAGACGTAAGATAATGCTCCAAAAATTAAAAGCCACTTAACCCATTTTAAAAATCCACCTTCTCTTAAATCATAAATTCCATAAATAATTAATAATAATGCGAACATTAAAAGATATGCTCCAAATCCTGGAATTGTTGAAACTAAAGAATCTGCATAACCATAGGATGTACCTTTTGCCACAGATAATATAGAACCTGTTGCACTACCTAATGTAGAACCTAAAGAAATTCCTGTCTGAGTTAAATCACCAAATAAAGGCATAAATATAGCTATTTGTTTCTATATATTAAGCTTTTCATAAAAGCTTAAGCAAAAGAAAAATTTAGCTTTTCATAAAAGCAAGCAAAAGAAATTAAATAGTTCCTATATTTGCTGCATAGGACTTTAAAAGAGTAATAGCCAGAATCCAAAAAATATTGTACAATACTGAGAAAACTGTTCCGATTATACTGGTTACTAGACCACCTGTTGCTATTCCATTCGGAAATACTTTCTTTTGTTTTACAGAAAGAACAATTCCAATAATTCCTGCGACCAAACCCATTATTGGAACCCAGCAAAATACTATGCTTACGATTCCAAGAACTAAACTTGTAATACCTAAAGTATTAGATTTATTTTCTACCATGATTAAAGTACTATTATTCCTTTTATTTAAATGTTTCTCGTTTTTTAATTATCCGAATGATTTATAAATTTGAAATTTATTAGTTTTACATGCTAAAGAATTTTGGTACATTGTTTTCTGAAACATGGAAAGAATATAAATTAAAATTAAAATTGTTTCTTAAAATTTATTTTACATTTTCAATTTTAATACCTCTCTTATTATTGGTTGTTTTTGGGGGATTGGCTGGAATTGCTTATTATTCTGATTTAATATTTTTAACTTATATTTTTGCTATCTTAGGAATATTGGCAATAATAGCAGTATTTACTGTTGGTTCAGTTGCTTTAATTTATGCTTCATTATTTGCAAAAGATTCGAAAATTAGATTGGGTAAAGTTAGAGAAGATAGCATTAAATTTTTCTGGAGATATCTTGGACTTATGATTTTTATGATTTTGATTGTGTTATTTTTAGCAATACTTGCTGTAGGTTCATGGTCTTTGATTATCTTGAGCTACTGGACATTATTATTTTCAATACCATTTACAATTGCATTAATTGTACTTTTTATTGGTCTTGCTATTTACTGGACATTTTCCTGCTATATTCTACTTGATGAAAATACAAAAGTGTTCCTTTCTTTAAGAAAAAGTTTTCATCTTGTTAAAGGAAAATGGTGGAGAACTTTTGGGTTTATAATCTTGGTTGGATTAATTGTTTTGGGAGTGTATATAATTATTGGAATATTGCAATTATTATTTACACCTTTGATGCTCTTAGGAACAAATGGTTTAATTTTTTATAATGTTATTTCTCTTATTTTTAGAGTAATTGCATCTGCATTTATTACACCATTAAGTATTTTGTTTGCAAAGAATCTTTATTTGGATATGAAGAAGAATAAAAAGAAAAATTAAGATTGGAGAGACGCTTTTATTTCTTTAAATTTAGATTCAATATAACTCCTAACTTGATTTGTTGAATGAAAATTTGTACAATCTGAGCAGTCCCAAACTTTTCCAGAACTATTCCAATTAACAGGAAAATATTTTCCTTGAGGACTGTTAATTCTGCATTTGCCTTGATCTGAAGAACTGTCATAATTTGGACAGGAACATAAAAAACAACTGAAATTATCTGCTTCTATTTTCGGATGACATGATTTTAACATTCCTTCTTGCATTTGATAATAAGGACATTCTTTAGGGTGCTTTTTGCTTCTTGTTGTAAAACTTGTTTCATTTAAAACTCTTTCAATGTTTTTTCTTGTAAATTCTATTCCTGCTTCTCTTAATTCTCTTCCAATTGTTCTAAAATGTTCAATTTCCCAATTACGAAGAAGATTCTCAGTCATGCTGATTATTTTAAAAAAGAATTTATAATAAATGTTATTGTAAAAAATAGAGATTAATGCCTGTAGATTTTTTCTACTTTTTCTATTTGCTCGTAAATATTTTCTATTAAATTGTATTTTTTTGCCTGCTCTAAATCAACCCAGGCATAATCGTTTAATTCATCTTGATTTAAGGTTACTTCTCCTGATTCATATTCTGCATGCAAACTAACAACTATTGTAGAAAATCCATTTGGTCTCATGAAAACCAAGCTTGAAACATAACCAATATTATTTATTTCTAGACTTGTTTCTTCTTTTATTTCTTTTTTTAATGTTTTTTCAAAAATGTTTAACCAGTGAGAACTTGTATCTTTTTCTTTGTTTATGAAATCTTGATGTTCTATTTTACCGCCAGGAACACACCATTTGTTTGGAAAGTTTTTCTCTTTAGAACTTCTTTTGCAGATTAAGTATTTATCACCTTTTTTTATAATTCCTGTAACAGAAACATAATGCACTTTTTCTAGATTATCCATAATCTAAAAATAAAAAACCAATATTTAAATAATCCCTCAAAATCATTTGACTAGTAAGGGTTGCACCGCACTTTCTTAGAAAGAACCTGCGCTAAGAATTTACGAACCTGCCAAAAAATAGGCACCCTTCACGAATCGCACTTTTTTTCTTGCTAAGAAAAAACCTGCACTAAAAAAGAAGCATTATGAAAAGAAACCTGCACTAAAAAAGAAGCATTATGAAAAGAAACCTGCACTAAAAGTAAGGGATTCTCCCTTCACGAACCCGAAAACTCAAGAAAAAGCAAAGAACTTAAAACATGAAAACCAAAATTGAAAAGGAACGAAAAGAAATATTCAAGCTTTTTTTGAAAAGCAACAAACTGAAATTTGCTGAGATTGAAAAATTATTGAAAATAAGGTCTAATTTTCTTGCTTATTACTTGAAAAACATGCAGAAAGATGAACTTATTGATAAAAAAGGAGATTATTATTGTTTAAATAAGAATGCTGAAAAATATTTACCTGTATTATCCCAAATTAATGATGTTGGACCTTTACCTGTAATTTTAGTTGGTTTAATTAATGAAAATAAAATTCTTTTAATGAAAAGAAAAATAAGACCTTACAAAGATTATTATGGGTTAATTGGCGGGAAGATTAAAATTGAAGAGGATTTCAAAGAAGCTTCTCTTAGGATAATTAAAGAGAAAACATCTTTAAGCTCTGAGTTTATTTCATTAAATTCTGTTTTTCATGAAAGAGTTTTGGATAAAATTGTGAAACATAGTTTTATACTATTCTTTTCTAAATTGAAAACTTCTGAAATTGAATTTAAAGAAAGTTCTTATGGGAGCTTGAAATGGTTTGATTTAGATAATTTAAAAGGAAAAATAATTCCTTCTGATTTATGGCTTATTCAAAATAAACTAAATTCTAAAATTGATGTTAAAAGTGCTTTTTTAGTTGAGAAAAATGGGAAATATAAGTTAAATTTAAATTAATTTCTTTCTAAAATTCCGTCTAAGTATAATGTTCCTGTTTGAAGCGGTTTTATTGGCCATTCTACAATTCCGATTATTGGACTTGGTTGTTTGTATCTTCCAGGATATCTTTGTGTGATTTGATACAATGTTATTTTTGAAGCTGGTTTAAATTCAGGGATTGTATCCCCCACTACTAACTCTGTTGGGTGAGGAACAAAAACTTTTTTTATACTATCCTGTTGTGTTCTTACTCTTAGTATTTCATATTGAAATTCTCCAACACCTGAGATGACTTCATTTCCTGAATAAGTATAACTCAATATTGCAAATGCATCTTCATCTATTGAAACAATAACATATTTTGCTGTTTGAGCATGGACTTCTGGAATCTGCTGAACTGGCTCTTGATTTTTACTGCAGGAGCTTAAGCTAAATAATAAAACAGATGCAAGTGTTGTTAATTGTTTTAATCTCATATAACATTAAAATAAGAAAAAGTTAAAAGGCTTTTGATTTAATTTGTGTTTCTGAAAATTTTTCTTCAACTATCTTCCAATTTATATTTTTTAGAAACTCTTCAATGTATTTTGCTCTGTCTGGACCATAGTCATGATAGTAAGCATGTTCGAATACATCTAAAGCTAATAATGGGATTGAGCCTATTACAACACCATTATTATGGAAGTCTGTCAAATAGTTATGCAACTTTTTATCTGAAGGGTCATAGCAAAGAACTGCCCAGCCTAATGAAGATTTTGCAGTTGCAATAAAGTCTTCCTTCCATGATTCAAATGAAGAAAAATCCTGAATTATTTTTATTATTATTTTGCTGTTTTTATCAAAAGAACCGTCGCCATTTAAAGCATCCCAATAAATTTCATGCAAAATCATTCCTGATGCATTGAATGTTTCTCTTCTTTTTAATTCGCCAAAATCAGAATGATTGGGATTTGCTTTTGTTTTATCTGCTGTTTTTAATCTTTCTTCTATTTCATTTCTTTTGTCAACATAGCCCTTATGGTGCTTTTGATGATGCCACTCTACAACTTGAGAAGAGATACATTTTATTTTTTCCTTGTTTAAGATTGGTTTTAAATTATGCATTTTATCCTCCTAATGTTTTATCGCCTGGTTTCCAGTTTACAGGACATAATTCTTTTGTTTGCAATGCCTGCAAAACTCTTAATATTTCATCTGTGCTTCTTCCTACATCTAAATTTGATACTACAGAGTATTGAAGAATTCCTTCTGGATCAATAATAAAAGTACCTCTTAATGCTTTTCCCTCTTCTTCTATTAAAACATTATAATTTTTACTTAATGAATGGGAGGTATCTGCTAATACTGGATATTTAACTTCCTTTAATTCTGATTCAATCCAGGCTTTATGAGAATTAACTGAATCTGTACTTGCTGCTAATATTACTGCATTTTGCTCTTTAAATTCATCTTCATATCTTGCTAATGCCTTTAATTCTGTTGGGCATACAAATGTAAAATCTCTAGGATAAAAATTAAGAACAAGCCATTTACCTTTATAATCTTCTGAAGTTATTTTTTTTATTTCTCCATTTTCATAAGCTTCTAAATTAAATTTTGGAGCTGGTTTTCCTAACATTATCATTTTTCCTCCTATTTGTTACATTTTTCACATAAACCAAAAATATTAACTTTTTTTGGCTCGAAATTTTTTAGATTTAGCTTTAATTTTGGGATGTCTTCTATGCTATGGCAGTTTGTGCAAATTAAATGATCATGAATTTCAGAATTGCCATCGTATTTTTCATAATTCTCCATGTTTATTTTTTCAATTGTATTTTGTTTTGCCAAAAAATCCAGATTTCTGTAAACTGTACCCAGACTAATTCTTGGAAGCTTTTTTTTTACTTTATTATAAACTTCACTAGCATCTGGATGGCTTCTTGTTCTTTGGAGATAACTTATAATTTCTTCTCTTTGGTTTGTGAGTTTCATTTTAGTAACAATTACTAAATAAGAATAATTCCTATTTAAAGATTTCTAAACTTAAAAGTATATTAAATTTGAAATTTTTCAACCAAAGGTTTTTAAATGGTGCTTTTATTACAACGGTGCTTTTAGAATAAGAAGCCTTTGAAAAAGCCTATGAAGAGTCAAGCTCTTCAATTATTAAGCAAAGCTTAACACTTCAGGGAAAAGAAAAATGAAAAGAAGAAAATATTTTGGATTGGCATCAGCTGTATTATTAGCTATGTCTGGATGTACTACTAGTAGCTATATAAATGAATTGACTGCTAGGAATGCAAGATTTGGAAATGTAGAGAGAACTATAAATTATCAGGTTCCTAGTCGCAGTTATGCTGAACCAAAAATAGAAACTAAATCCGTTAGTAATAAGATCCAAGATTATGGAGATGAAATAAAACATGCTGCAAAAGAATTTCATTTATCTGAATCATTTTTGAGAAAAGTTATAGATATTGAAAGTTCTGGAAATCATGCTAGTTATTCACATAAGGGTGCTATTGGTTTTTTTCAAATAACAAGAGGAACTGCAAGATATTTAGGAATAAATCCTCACAATCCTGTACAAAATATTCATGGCGGAGCTGCATATTTGAGAATGTTGCTTGATAAATATCATGGAGATAAAGAAAAAGCAATTGCTGCTTATAATTGGGGTCCTGCAAATTTTGATAGCCTTTTAGCACACCAAGGAGAAAACTGGCAATCTTATCAAGGTGGAGAGGCTACTTTAGGACAAAAAGACTGGAAGCTTCCAACTGAAACTAGAGACTACTTAAGAAAGATGGGAATTATAACGCCTGTTCAAAAAACAAATAATGATTCTACAACTTATGCTGCTGCTAAACCTGACACTAGTTATTCAAATTAAGCTTAGAAAACTATTAAAATGAGAGATATTTTATAGTAGAATGAATGTTAAATTAATTTTTAAATTTCTTTTTATATTTTATTTGTTATTACTGTCTATAGCTTTAATAAAAAATTCATCTTTGACCTTATCACCTGTTTTTGGAAGTTACATAGACAATATAAATTCTGAACCTAAATTGTTTGCATTAGGGTGGTTTGCTGCATCCATAATACAGTCTGCTAGTGCTATTGTTGCTATATGCGCTGCATTTTTAAGTGTAAAAACCATTTCATTATATCAAGCTGTTTTTATTTTAATTGGGGCGAGTGTTGGCGCTACAATAACAGCATTATTAATTTCTATATTATTAAAAGCCAAGAACAAAAAAGACTTCAGGCATGGTTTTGAAATTGGACTGACTAATGCTATTTACAATTTGTTTTTAGGAGGAATAATCTTTATTTTAGAATTTTATTTTAAATTGTTTTCTTCTTTGGGAAATTATTTCAGCTTATTATTCGGGAAAGTTGAATATTTACAAGCAATTCCAAAATTTCTTGATTATTTAACTGATTGGATTTTTTATTTATTGCAAGTAAAAGACATTTATATTTTCATTCTGGGAGTTGCACTTTTAATAATAAGCTTAAAAATTGTAAGCGGGATATTATTGGAATTAATAGGCGAGGAGAATTTAAAAGGATATATTCATAAATATTTTAAAAAGAAGAAATATAGCTTTTTAACTGGATTGTTAATTACTTCCTGCCTGTTAAGCACAAATATTACTGTAACTTTGCTTGTTCCTCTTGCTATATTAAGATTGATTAATTTATTTCAGGCGATTCCTTTTATTATTGGGGCTAATATTGGGGTATTAATGAATACCTTAGTTGTTGTTTTAGCTGTCGGAAAGCCTGAAGCTCTTTCATTGATATTTATATTATTGATTATAAGATTATTAGGGGCTGTAATATTTTTGAATTTTCCTGAATTTTTATTTAATATTACCAAATATATTTCTAAAACTAAGTTACATTTATCCAGAAAAATAGCTGTTATAATCTTAATTTTGTTTATTATTCTGCCTTTAATAATAATATTGTTATAAAAATAAAGCTTTTAAAGGAAGACATTTTCAATATTTTATTGGGTCCATAGCTCAGCCTGGCTAGAGCACTGATAACTATAAAGTTAGTGCAAGTCTTATATGACCTATTCAGGTACTAGGAGAGCCAGTGGTCGCCGGTTCAAAAGAAGCTTTTTCTTTGCGAAAGAAAAATCTTCGATAAAAAGAAAGCAGAATGAAAAAGCTTCGGAAAGTCCGGTTGGGCCCACTTTTTATTTTATTAAAAAAATATTTAAATAAGCTGACTTTATTATTTTTAATGAAAAAGAGAATAATTGTAATAATCTTGGCTTTGATTTTAATTTTTTCTATCCTTGGAGTTTATGGTTATAACAAAATAACTGGAAAAGCTGTTTCTGAAAATGCTATACCTGGTATTGGACCTAGTTCTAGTGATATTAATTGCATGTCTTCTTGCATGAAATGTGTTTCTCCTGGTGTTGGATGCACTGGAGATTCTGCTACATGTTTATCTCAATGCAATGTACAAAAACCAGAACAAACAAGCGAGGAAAAATGCGTTGAAACTTGCGTTACAAAAAGTTGCAGTGAATTTGATTTTACTTGCCAGGCAAGATATCAAAATGATTGCGATAAAGAATGCGGAATGGTAAAAGAACCTGAGGCAAAAAATGAAGAAGAACAGTGCATAAGAGATTGTGTAAATTCTCATGCTTCTGGCACAATATGCAAACCTAGTGAAACAGGAGAGCAAGGAAATGATGTATGTCAAATGTGCTCAAAACAATGTGTTCATCTTTATAATGGACCTTGTTTAGATGATGCAAAATTAAGAGCTAAAGAAAATGAATGCAAGTCACAATGCGAACATTGCTATGGGGAACCTGTGATGGGTGATTCTGGTGAAGGGTGGGAATGCATTGTTGATATGAAATGCGGAGATGCTACTTCTGAATTTGGTGATGAACCTGGAACAGGCGAAGGAATTGCTGTTAGCATAGGTAATGTTTTTGAATCAATTGGAAATTTCTTTTCTAATTTATTTGGCGGAGAAAATACTTCTGAAGAACCTGCTACAAGTCAAGAATAAATAATTTTAATTTATTAATGTAATATTTCTTTTTTAGCGTAGGTTTTTTCTTTAAGAAAAAAAGTACTGCTCCTGCCGGGACTTTCGGTGTCTTTTAGTTTTTCCCGAAGGCTTTTTCTAAAAGGCTTCATTCGAACCCGGGTTTCGGCCTTTCTTCTTAGGATTTTTTCTTCCCCTAAGGCTTCTTTTCTAAAGAAGGCTTAATTGAAAGGGCCGAGTGATTGACCGAACTACACTACAGGAGCTTAGTGTAAATTCATTTTAGAGTATTTATAAAACTTCTTTTTAGGTTAAATTTGAGGAATATTTTAAAGATGATTGGATAATTCAAGAGCTCTTTTTTGCTCTTTCTTTTCTCTAAATGTTCTTGCTACATAAATTTTCTTTTTTGTTTTTGGGTCCATTCCTGTATAATACATGCAGGTTGAAACAGTCATTGGAGTTGGTGTAAACAACTGGACTGATTCTGCATTTTTTAATGTCTTAATTTTATTACCTAATTCTTTTGCTTCTTTTAATGAACTTCCTGGATGTCCTGTCATAAAGTAAAATGACAGTTCTCCACATCTTAATTTATTAAAGTCTGAGATAAATTTTGATAAATTACCTTTGTTTTTATTCATTAATTTTAAGACATCCTGGTTTACATGTTCTGGTGCTATTTTTAATTTTCCTGAAATATGATATTTTACTAATTCTTTTAAATATTCTTCATTTACTAAATCATATCTTATACCACTTCTTATGAAAACTTTTTTTACACCTTTGATGCTTCTTAATTTTCTTAATAAATTGATTAATCTTGAATGAGATTTATTTAGTTTAGTACAATCAATGCAATCATTTGAACAAGCACTACAATCCATGCCGTACATATTAGCTGAAGGACCTCCTAAATCATCTATGTTTCCTCTGAAATTCTTCATTTTAGTTATTTTTTCTACTTCTTTTTCTATTGACTCTTCTGTTCTTGAAATTATTTTATCTCCTGATAATAATTTTAATGAACAGAAATTACAATTGCCTATACAACCACGATGAGTTACTATTGAAAATTCAAATCCTTTTAGTTCATTTGAATTTATTGTTCTTGTAAAAGGAAGCTCATAATATTCATCTAAATCTTTTGGAGTGTAAATTGGTGCTTTAAATTGGAGGACATATAATCCTGATGTTTTTTGAGCTAGATTTTTGTTATTATCTAATAAATTCTGCATATCACAAAATTTTATTTTTGAATCTAAAACTTCTTCATGACTTGGGAGTTCTATAAATTTTGGAGGTAAATTTGTTGTTTTAATACAGGTTCCCTGGATTCCAAAAAGAGGTTTATTTTCTTTGATGTTTGAGGCTATTTCAAGAATTTGTTTTTCACCATTGCCATAAACTAAGATGTCTGCACTAGAATCTATTAAAATTGATCTTCTTAGTTTATTTTCCCAATAATCAAAATGAGTAAATCTTCTTAAGGAAGCTTCTATACCCCCAATAACTATTTTTACATCTTTGAAATTTTTTCTTATCCAATTGCAATAAACTAAAACTGCTCTATCTGGAAGCTCTTTTTTGTAGTTTAGATATTTATCCTCTTCTCTTGGTTTATTTAATGGAGTATAATTTCTTAACATTGAATCAATTGCACCTGAGCTTACTCCAAAGAATAAATTTGGCTTTCCAAATTTTTTTATTTCTTCTTCATTTTTTGGAATATCAATTACAGCTACGCTATAATTATATTTTTCCAATAAATGTTTTAAGATAGAGATGCCACTTAAAGGATGGTCAAAATATTTTTCTCCTGAAATTAAAATAACATCATAAGTCATGATTTAAGATAAATTTATGTTGTTTTAAATGTTAACTAATGTAAAATTAAAGGTTATTTATCCCATTTTTTTATTTTGGGATAAATTTTCGACGAGAATAAGCTTTAAATAATTCTTGTTTATATAAAATAAGAGTGGGAGAAATACTTAAATCTGAAGTGACAAAAGAAGGATTGGTTTTGTTAAAAATTTCTATGCAATATCCTGAATTTTTGGATTTGAAAGGACATTTAAAAAATATACACCTTTTTTCTGAAGACTTAATTGAGGTTCATTCTCATTTGTCTTTAAGAGGAAAACATGGAGCTACTAAATATTTATTGATTCCTAAATGTTTAAGGAAAAATATCAAGTTTAAAACTGATGTTATCTGCCAGAAACAAGAAAGCGATAAAGAGATTTTCTTTATTTATGTTATTAAGAAAAAGTCATTGTAATCAGAAGCTTTTTAAAAGAAGATAGTTAAAATTTAGTTATAGCGGGGTAGGGCAGCCAGGAGTGCCCGTCGAATCCAAGAAAATGGATACGGAAGGCTCATAACCCGGAGGTCGGTGGAAACATAGAAAATGTTGCCGAATTCAAATCCACTCCCCGCTATACATATTTTATAATATACATATTAAAAGGTAAGTTTATCGGACAGGTGCGCGCACCGCCTTTATATATTCTATTATCTTTATTTTATTATGTATCCTAATATGAAAAATCTTGCGGAATTAACTGGAATTTTGCTAGGGGATGGTAGTCTAAGCTTAAGAGATAATAATCCAAAATCAATTAATAGATTAAAGATAACTCTTAATTCTCAAACTGATAAAGATTATACCATTTATATTTCTAAATTATTGAAAAATTTATTTGAAATCGAACCTATTGTGAAGTATAGACTACATGAAAATACT
This sequence comes from Candidatus Woesearchaeota archaeon, assembly GCA_018303025.1. Taxonomy (GTDB): domain Archaea; phylum Nanobdellota; class Nanobdellia; order SCGC-AAA011-G17; family GW2011-AR20; genus JAGVYZ01. The sequence continues at coordinate 8,158 of JAGVYZ010000021.1, read as the reverse complement.
GTTGATCTCTTTATTTTTAGAAAACATATATTATTATTTTTAATTAAAAATTTGGGTTTAAACTTATCACCTAAATGGGAAAGAGCTGTAATACCTAAAATATTTCTTTTTGATGATCTAGACCTTTTTGTTCTTCGGGGATATTTTGATACTGATGGTTCTATAGTGACTGCAAATAATAATGGTACTCTTTATCCTAGATTAGAAATGAAAATTTGCCCGTCACCAATGCAATCCCAATTTATTGATATACTTACTAAATACAACTTTAAATTTGGAGTTTATGATATTGGGAATGGAAAAATCAGAATTCAGTTAAATGGTAAATCCCAGTTAAATCAGTGGTTAAATCTTGTGGGGTTTAGTAATATGAGACATATTAGCAAATTAAGCAGATTTAATCTCAATAATGTTCTGTAGTAATGTTTATAAATGTACTAAAGTTGAAAAAAATATGATAAACGAACAAGCTGTTGTAGAAGCTTTTGCAAAGATAAAAGAGGAGTTCCTAAACCTAAGAAAAGAAATTAAGGATCTCAAAGAAAGGGTTGAAAATATTGAAAATGGATTTTCTTGCGAAGAAGTCGGTTCTGAAAAGAAAAAAATTGAAATAGGAGAAGAAGAGTTAGCTGATTCCTATTATTAAAGCCTTCTTTATGAAAGAAGCCTTTGGGGAAGAAAAACAAAAAACAAGAAAAAATGAAGAGAAGTTCAAGACGTTGGAAAAAGAAAGGTCAAATGCGCTGGAAATGGCAAAGAAAGCGTATGAGAAAAGAAAAGAGAAAGAGACAGGGTAAAGTATAATAAGCCTTCTTTAGAAAAGAAGCCTTAGGGGAAGAAAAACCTTAAAGCAAAAGGGAAAAAAATTTTATTCTATTTTGTAACTACTTTTTAATTAATAAAAAGTAAAGATTTATATATTCTTTATTTTAATTTACTTTATGGTAAGATATGGCATTGTTGGAGATATTGAAAAGAATCCTGAAGGATTAGTTCATGCTGTTAATACTTTAAGAGATAAATATCATGTTGATGTTCTTATTGGTAATGGTGATTTATGTGATGTTATGGAAGATGAAAGAGATACTTATAATAATGGTGCTTTAATCTGGACTGCTTTTATCCAATCAGGACTTGAATCTTATGTTATTCCTGGAAATCATGATAATTTTTCTGGTTTCGGAAGACTAAATAAAAATTTTGCATTGCATAATGCTGTAAGACCTACTGCTTTTGAATACGGTGTTTATAAGATTAGTAAAGGAAATCATGATTTAGTTTTTATTCCTGGTTCTGATTTTGTTGTTCCTCATGGATATGTTTTTGGTATTGAAAGAGAAAGTGGAATTTATTTGAGAAAAAGAGATACATTTGAACCTATTTCACAAGAAGATTTAGAGTGGTTACAAAAAACCTGGGAGCACGGAGGTTCAAGTCCCCAAGATTTTATTTTTTATACTGATTTAAGAGAAATATCTAAGGTTATTGATGGAAAAAGACCAACCATTGTTTTTTCTCATGTGCCTAGAAAATTTGAAGGTTTAAGTGATTCTGTTGATTCTGGACATGGAATTGAGGTTTATAGGGTTAATTTGGGAGAAAAGAAACATGAAGATCCTGAACTTATGAAATACTTTATTGAGAAAGTTGATTATCACATTTTTGATGAAAACTTGCTTAGAAGACTTAAACTATTGGGTTATTTAGTTATGGAAGATACTGGTTTTGTTCAATCTCCTGAACCTAATGCTTCTAGGATAATCTTGCCCTCTCAATTTAGAAAAGAGGTTCCTATAATTGGACAAAATGAAGCTTCTAAAACTCCTTTTTCAAGTTCTGAACAAGGATTACAATCTATAATTGACTTTGCTGAATATCATAGTGAAGGTAGAAATATTGTATATGTTGCTGTTGAGAGAAAGGGTGGGAGAGGAAGCGAGGAGTTAAAAAATGAGTTTGAGAAAGCAGGTGTAAGGATAGTTGTTAATGGTCATTTTCATCACTTTTGCAGTCATGATGAAAAAGGAAGGTCTGTAATGCCTGGCGTAGTATCTGATACTTTGTTTATAAATCATGGAAGTTTTGATGATAAAAGTGCTGTAATTTTGGAGGTCCATGACGATGGAGAAGTTAGCTACGAAAGACCTATTATTTAGATTGTCACTTTCTAATGGTAAAAATAGAAAGGTTTATAAATAAGCTCTACATGTAGAATATAGACAAAAAATGGAGGAAAACTAAAATGACAAACCCAGAACAAACACAAACAAATGTACCAGCACAACCAGCTGTTCAAGCACCAGTAGACGATACTGCTTTTAAAGCTTATAGTAAAATGTTATATACTGAGACAGGTGCTCAGTTAGCTAAAGACTTAAGAGAAGGAGTTACAAGTTTTTTAAAAAATATAGCTAAAGTAGGAGAGGATGGTTTTAGATATGTATATGAAACATTTTATGCTAATCCTATTTATGATCTTGAAAGAACTAAAGATGCAAATAGCTTAGCTGAAAAATTATATAGATTAACTGCTCAATTTAGAAATCAATTTGATACTGCTGTAGGTATTGGAGAAGCTACCAAAGCAGGACTTATAAAATCTGCAGATGCTTTAGAAGATCCACAGTCTAGATCAAGTTATTTTGCAGGATTAGGTAGAAAAATAACAGATAAATTTAGACAAAGAGCGGGTGGATTAGAAGACAGAATGGCTCCAGCACAAGCTTAATCTTTTTAATTTCTTTTTTCTATTATTTTTCTCATTGCAGCTACTAAATCCTGAACATCTTTATGATGCTTATCATATTCTTTGCCTGAGATTTCTTTAACTTCTCTATGCATTATTCTTTTAGCTAGAATGTAAATATCTTCCATTATTGAAACATATTTTTTATCTAATAATTTGTTTTTTACTAAATGCTCTTCTAAATAATGAGAAACAAATTGCGGGGAGGGCGGGACAATATTTAGTGACATTAATGCTGAATGGGATGCATTTATTGCTGCCCAATATAGCTCTATAATTGAGTTTAATGAAGAAGTATTTGCTTTTGATAAACTATCATAGCTCAATTGAAAATATGTAAATACTGACTCTTTTGAAGGTCTAATTCTGCCTTCTTCTAACAAATGCTGGAGAGGTTCTAAAAAACCAGTGTCTATTAATGCTACTCCACTTCTTAGCATGTTAATTGCTACTGGGTCGCCCGCTCTGACATATTCCCAAAATGAAGTTAATTTCATTGACTGAACATGAATTTTAGGGGAGATATCTAAAATAGCTTTTTCAACTATAATCTTATAGGTTTCTAGAATTTCTTTTGACAAGTAAACATGAACATCATCTATTATTATTAAAACATCAATATCTGACTTTGGTTTTTTTTGTCCTTGGGTTGATGAACCAAATAACATTAATCCTGAAATAAAAGTACCAAATTCTTTATAGACTCTTTTTGCGAATTCTCTAGAAATATCTAAATCTTCTTTTGATACATAAGGAATATTTTTTCTTACTTTTTTTTGAACTTTAAAATCCACTATTTCACCCTCTTTTTTTTATTGATTATATTGTTTAATATATAAATTATTCTATAGGTGTCTGAGACCAGAATCTCCAAGATTTATGCTCTTCCATTAATGAATGATCTGGTGCATATTCTCCTACAATATAACTTGGGGAATATGTTTGGCCTACAAATGAGTTTTCAATATCTGTCCATGAACTTGAAGAACCATCTATCTTGTAAATTGGAGATTTCATTGCATGAAGCATTGCTGTCCAGGCTCTTACATCTTGAGCACCTGGCTCTACTATTAAATTTCCCTTATAACCTGATTCTTTCATTAATTTTGTAAATTCTATTATTGGTGCATTACCCTGGCCTGGGTCAACATGCTCATCATAATAACCAAAGTTATCTGAAATATGAACATGGCCAATAATTTGTGCTTTGTTTAGGTCAGTAACTTGTTCTTTTAACCATTTCTTGAATTCTTCATCTGTTCCTTTGAAATATTTTTTCCAGGTGTTTGCATGTCCAATATCAAATGTTGCTTTGATATGTTCTGATGCATATTTTTTTGCTTCATCCATTGATATTTTCTTTTTTTCGTGAAGCATGATTGCCATTTCTTCTCTTGATTTTAAAATTAATTCTTTTAATTCCTGAGGATGTCCACCATAGCCTGTTTCTGGGAAAATATTTTCTGGTGCAATAAAAATTGGTTTTTCTGTTTTTAATTCATAATGATCATCTCTTGATTTTCTTGATTTTTCAAATGCATATATTCCTGCTTCTGCCAATGTTTTTGCACTTCTTTCTAAACCAACATCTTCTATTGAGGCAATTGTCCCTTCTTTTTTTTCTCCTGTATCTGGATCAGTGTAACCTATTTGTCTTTTTTGCTCCTGACTTCTTCTTTGCATTGAATCTGAAATTTCATAATAGTTATCTATTTGTTGTTTCATTTGTTTTTCTGCTTTTTCTATATATTTCATTGGATTGTCTATATAATCTTTAAAGTCATTGCTATATCTATTTGGAACATGTAATCCAAGTTCTCTTGCTTTTTCAATTGCAAATTCTCTTCCATATTCTGGATTTTTTTCATTAATTTTTTTTAGTCCTTCTATGACATTTTTTACATCTTCAAAACTTTTTTCTGTTTCTTTTCCCATCATTGCATATCTTTTTGCTTCTCCTTCATTGTAGTTTACTTCTTTTGCAATAAAATCTTTGTAAACATCTTTTATTTCCTTGCCTTCTTCATGCATTAAAGTATAAATTGATTTATTATCAAATCTTACTAAACCTGTTTCAGGGTCTCTTACATAAATTTCAGAATTTCCATTTTTTTCTAAATCTGGTTTATTTTTATATTCATCTTTTAATCTTGGTGTAGGAAGAATCATATCTTTTTTTAATGTAACTAATTGCCCTGTTTCCCTGTCTGCTAAAAATGCATAACCTTTTTCTTCTTCATCTTTAAATGCTTCAAATTTATCTGGCTCTCTTTGAGAAACAGTCATTGGAAACTCTCCTGAATGAAGAACAACAGGACCTCCTGAAGCAACATCTGCTGCAAAATCAATTGTTCTTTTTATTTCTATTAAACTTTTATTTGCCTGCTCTTCATTAAAACCTTTGTCTGTTATTCCTGCAAATCCCTGCATAGATGGTGTAGCGTGAGTAGATAAGGTGACATCATTTACTTTTGCCATTAATTTCAATGCTTCTCTTTCATGCATGCCGTAAACTTCTGGAGTGTATTGACCTTGGCCTGCACTTCCTTTTTCTTTTCCTAAGAAACCTAATTCAATTTTAGAAGCACCCTGGAAAATTCTTGCTTTTAAACTTTCAATCTGGTCCCTCATTGGAGGGGTAGAGATACCTATGTTTGCTGGAGAATAAGTTTTATCAAAAGTATGATTATAATCATTACTGAATTTTACCATGACATCATCCTATGAGCTTTTTTATATACATCATAAATCAAAAAACTTATTGCTTTTGCTGTTCCTTCTGCTGATTTTTGACTTAATACATCTTTATCTATTTTATCTACGTCCATATTTTTTCCTATTAAAAATTTGAAGCCAGAAGAAATATTTTTTGTCATGTCTTTTAAATCTTTTATTGGCTGGGATAATAAGCTAAAATCTATTTTATTTGCTGCCTTTACTGTTTGCTTTTCCAGTCTTTCTACTATTTTTTTTAATTCATCATGAGTATAAGAGTCTATATCTGGTTCTGGTCTATGTTTTAAAATTTTTATTGATTTATCGTATCTTTCTAATAAAGATTTTTTTTCTTTTGCAGTTACATCTTTTGCTTCATCTAAATAATCTGTTAATTCCTTCCCCATTGATTCCATTGCTGAATTTAGGGATGCTATAATTTCCAAATCTTCTTTTTCTATTGATTTTCTATATTCATCTACTTGATTTTTTGTCAATGCATAGGCTTCTATGTGGATTTTAGTCAACCCCATATGAATTGCTCCTCTTTGCTGTTCATTCTGGTAAGCCATTTGAGGAATAGCTGTATAATCAAATTTTATTCTGACAAAAGCCCTGTATAATTTATTAGCTTCCCACTTCTTTTTTTCATTATCTCCTTTGAAATCTCTTTCACTTGCTGCTAAAAGTTCCAGTTCAATTTTAGTTGTGTTAAATGCGCGAACCAACTCTGGTTTATTGCCTAGATTATCCATTTGCAATGCCTGGACATTTTTCAAATAAGGCCTTATCCAGTTTATGTATAAACGCATTGTCTGATAATGCTGGTTCAAATAAGCCAGGACAAATCTTCTTCTTGTTGTGATTTCTTTTTCTGTTGATTCTTTCCAGACATAAAACTGGTATAATTTTCTTTTTAATAATTCTTTTATTTTTGAGTTTAGACCATAGTTATTTGTTGCTTTGTCTACAAACTGATCTATTCTTACATCTCTTTTTTTCTTATCTTTTCTTTCTTCTTCTGTTAATACTGGATTCATTTTAAAGAATAAATCAGGCAATGTAATGAAACCAATATCTCTGGAAGCTAAACCTAATACTGAACCTGGATTTTTTGCTCCACCTTCAACCTGGTCTATCCAGATACTCTTTAATGCTATTGCTGCTGATTCATCACCTGAATTAATGTCTACATAGTATCTTCCTCTTTCATCCATTATTCTCATTTCTCTTACTATCTGGAATAAATCTTTAGTCATTTTACCTAATGTTGCCAAATATTGAGAAACCTTTTCCTGTTGTATTGATTTTCTTTGTTCAATCATTCCAAAATAAGCTGAAGATTCTGTTGCATTGTAAATATCTTTAATTTTTTCTATGTCCCTGAATTCACAACCTGATGGCTGATTATTTCTTAAGAAATTTAATATCCAAAAATAAGGCGATTCTACTCCTGCATTCGGGTCTTCTAATTCTAATACATGAATAATATCTAGTGGTTTACCTTTTATTAATGGATTTTCTTCTGGCATAGTTCCTCTTTTTTCAGTATATTTATATATTCTCTAATTTTTAAACTTATTGATGAAGCTTTTTCTTTGTCCTAAAAGACAATGTCTTTGGGACCCTGAAAACAAAAGTTTTCATGGTAAAGAAAAACCTAAGAAGAACAAGTTCTTCTAGTATTAAGCAAAGCTTAACACTTCAGGAAAAAGAAACATTAGCCTTTAGGAAAAATGAAAATAAAATACATAATTTTAATTATTATCCTTATAATTTTAGACCAGGTTACAAAGTTTTATTTTGGATATGTTCATAATAAGGGCAGTGCTTTTGGAATGTTTAAAGATTATTCACTTTTTTTAACTATTTTTTCCATAATTGCTTTAGTTGTTTTTTCTTATTTGTTTTTTAGATTTAAAAAATATAAAATTGCTTTAAGTTTTGCATTAGCTGGAATTACTGGAAATTTAATTGATAGATTGTTTTTAGGATATGTCAGGGATTTTATTGACATTAAGATAATTCCTGTATTTAACTTTGCTGATGCTTATTTAAATATTGCTTTGGGGTTGTACATATTATTTGAGGTTCTTGATAGCAAATATTTTAAATCAAAGAAAAGTAAATAAAATATGAAAAAATTAATTTTAATCTTTATTTTAATTGTTTTTCTTATCTCTTCATGTGAGAAAAAAGAAGTTGGAACAAAAATTGTGAATCCTGATAATTATTTAGACTGTAGTTTTTGCATTAAAAATGGATTTTATTGGTGTGATGCTCTTGAAAACAGCAAATGCATAGATACTGGAAGAGTAATAACAAGATATGAATGTGAGGGTGATTTGAAGGGCGAAGTTGTTTCTGATGTTTCTAAATGCTGATAAAATATTGTTAAAATAAATTAACAGATGTTAAAAATAATTAACAATGTGAAAGTGAGATTAATGAAAAAGAAGTGATAAAAGGATTGAAATTATTTATTAATGAAATACGGGCTAAATATTTGAAAAAAGCACGAAATTAACTTTATTTTTAAAAAAAGACAAAAAAAACATTTATATATAAGATAGTGTTCTTGTTTTTAGTTGATTATACTATAATTTAAATAAAAACAAAAGGAGAGTGATTGATACGAATAAAAAATATTTAATTTTAGGAATTTTATTTTCTGCTGTTTTGTTGTTGAGTTCTTGT
>JAGVYZ010000020.1 GCA_018303025.1 Candidatus Woesearchaeota archaeon | reverse complement strand
TCGTCTTAAATTTTATTCCTTTTGCAACTTCTAAAATGCCTTTACTTTCTTTAGGAATATCAAGAGCAGAAGATTTTTTTGTATAATCTAAAATTCTTTTCTTTCTTCCTTCAATATCCAGATTAGAGTTTACAAAAGGTCCGCCAATACAACCTCCAACGCAAAAAGTAACATCCATAAATCTTACTTTAGGATCAGGATTTTCTAAAAATTTAATTATGTTTACAATTCCATCAATGCATATCTCTTCCCCAGGTTTAATTATTCCTTTCAAATGAGCTGTTTTAGATAGCCCTCCTGATAATGGATAAACTTTAGTATATTCATTGTAAAACATGTCAAAATTATCCTTTCCTTTAACAGAAATATTAGAAACTAATTTAGCAAGTTCCATATAATCAATAACATAATCAACATAATCAGAATTTCTTGCTTCTATTTTCTTAAAAGTGCAAGGTGAAATAAAGCAGGTTTTATGATTAGGATAAACTCTTTTGCATATTTTAGCAGTAGCAACCATTGGACTATCAACAGAAATCAAGTTTTTAATAAATTTAGGATATTTATTTTTAATAGTCTCAACAACACCAGGGCAAACAGTAGAAATTAATAATTTTTTAGAATTTTTCAGAATCTTATGATATTCATGATTAACAAGTTTAGCGCCAAAAGTTAATTCAACAACTTTATCAAATCCAAGTTTACGCAACTTTAATATTATTTCAGGATAATCAAACATTACAGCAAAAGAAGGAGCAAGAAGAGCAATTAATTTTTCATTTTTTAAAGAATTTAAGTCTAAATTCTTGTCATTCATCTTTTAATATCCTTCCAGGACATTTTCTTATCTTTTAATTTCTTTAATTGTTCAAACTTGTCTTCAAAAATCTCTCTTTCTTTCTGGTAGAATATTCCAGTTGGAATCTTGCTTTTAGAATCATTATAATCAAATTCTTCAGCTTTTTTCAAAGCTTCAGTAATATTAGTCTTATCATGCTTAGCTTCCTGCAAAGAATATATCCTTTCTTTAAAACCAGTATCCTGGTGAAATATCAGACAAGGCTGTATTACTTCAATAAATGCAAATCCTTTATATTTCAAAGCTTCTTTTAATACATCTTCAACAGATTTCACATCAGCAAATACCCTAGCTACAAATCCAACATTTAAAGATAACATTAATTTAATTGGATTTAATGGATTCAGTTTAGCGCCTAAAGGATTAGTCTTATCTTTAAATCCAATTTCAGTTGTAGGTGTAGATTGTCCAGTAGTTAAAGCAAATACCTGATTGTCATGAATAATATATTTCATGTCAACATTATACCTTGCCATATGAACTAAATGTTCCATTCCTTCTGCATATGCATCACCATCACCAGAAAATCCAATGACTTTCAGATTAGGATTCCCTATTTTTATTCCAAAGCAAGTAGGCAGAACTCTGCCATGCAAAGTATTGATTCCGTTTATATTCAGATAATCAAATATCTTTGCATGACATCCAATTCCAGAAACAATTGCAAATTCATCCCTCTTTTTCCCAGAATTGAGTTCATTAAAGACTACATTTTTTACCCCAGTAAGTATTTGAAAATTAAAGCATCCAGGACACCATGTTGGTTTAATCATTGTATTTAAATTTTCCATTTTAATATCCTAATCCCAATTTCCAGTTTAAATATCTTTTAGCATTCCAAATTTTTAGCCCTTTTTCTGTTAATTTATAACCATAAAGTTTTCCAAAGCGGCATTCTCTTATGATTAACTCATTTTTTTCAAGCTCTTTCATTTTTATTTCAGCTTCTTTTTCTGATAGACCCATTTGTTGTGACAATTTTTTTGGATCATTATAATTCATAAATTCTACCCAATGTAATATCTCAAAGTCTTCCTTAGTTATCATTTCATCCTCTTCTTTATCTCTTCTTTTAGCTCATCAGAGTAAAAAGGCAGTCCATTGTATTTCAAAATTTTATTTTTAATAAAAATTCCAGTCTTAGCAGTAATCAAATTAGCCAACTGGGCAGTTGCATTATTTTCAACAACAATTATATTATCAGCTTTTTTTAATTCAGCAACTATTTTATCAGAAAATGGTTCTAAATAAAGTACTTGTAAAAATCTTGCATCTAATCCTTGTATAGCATCAAAAATAGCGCCTTTAGTAGAACCCCATCCAACAATTAAAGTTTTTCCTTTTCCATAAACCTTGCAAGTTTCTAATTTCTCAACTTCTCTTTTTATTTCATTAGCCTTCATTAATCTTCTTTCAACATTTTTTTCAACAATTGCAGTATCTTCAGTAGCTTCCCCAGAATCAAGATGTTCATAGCTATTGTATCTTTTCAAAGAAGTTAATTTTTCAGATTTCACAATATTAGCTTTCCCGTTTAATGTGTAAAAGCTTTCAGCTAATTGCTTGTCAGATAATATCAAACAGGGAATTTTAAATTTCTGGGATAAATAAAACAAAGCAGAAGTTAATTCAGCACTTTCTATTGGGTCGCCAGGAGCAACAACAACTCTTGAAAATTCACCATGCCCAGAATATAAAGCAATATTCAAGTCACCCTGAGCTGTTTTAGTAGCAACACCAGTAGCAGGTCCTGGTCTTTGAGCTAAATAAGCAACAACAGGAATTTCTCCAATACCAGCTAAACTTAAAGCTTCTGTCATTAAATCAAATCCGCCGCCAGAAGTTCCAACCATTGATTTAGCACCAGTAATAGCACTTCCAATAGCAGCATTAAAAACAGCAATCTCATTTTCCAATTCTAATGTTAAAATATTATTCTCAACTTGTTTCTCAGCTAGTTCAGATAAAAGAGAAGTAGCTGGTGTCATTGGATAAGCAAAATAAACATCCATTCCACCCTTCAAAGCACCTTCTTTTACACCCTGAGCGCCATTCATGAAATAATTAGTTTTATTCTTAGAAGTTTTTAAGTTAAATTTAGAATTTTCGCTTTCATAACCTTCTTTTGCATTTTTCAAATTAGCATCGAAATTCCTTAATTTTTTAATTTCAATTTCCAAAAATTTAAAATCAAAACCCAATATCTTTAATAATTTCCCGGCAAAATAAATATTCTCTTTATTGTCTTTATTTCTCAAAACAAGTGTCTCTTTTCTTATTTTGCTTTTATGAACTAATTCAGTATTATCATCCAGGCAAATTAAAATATCAATCTTATTCTCATTGCTATAAACTTTAGTATCAGAGAAAGTTAATATATTATAATTATGTCCACCTCTTATTACTGATTCATATTCTCTTGAAAGAAAAACATAGTATCCTGTTTTAACTAAAATCTCAGAAATAATGTTCGCTAAAACATTAGGACCCTGTCCAGCTTTTCCTCCAATTAATACATTGGTTAGCATGTAATGAAAACATAGAAGATATATTTAAAGATATCTACATTTTTTTCAATTATATATTAAAATATAGAACTCTTTATTAATTCCTTTAGAATCATAAAAAAATGGTAAGAGGGCTTTCTGTTATGATTGTTGGCAATGGAGCAAGAGAAGATGTAATCTCTCATGCATATAGAAATAGTCCTCAAGTAGAAAGAGTGATAGTTACTCCTGGAAATGACTTTCTAAACTGGAGGAAAAAGAATGTTATTGTAGACAAAAGGAGTTCATTAAAAGATCCAATATCTATTCTTAGAATTGCAGAAGAATATAAGCCTGATTTAATTGATGTTGCCCAGGATGATGCACTTGCATCAGGCACAGTAGATTTATTGCAGCAAAATGGTTTTCAGGTATTTGGCCCAACAAAATTAGCAGCAAGAATTGAAAGTGATAAAAATTGGGCTCGTCAGTTTATGCAAAGACAAGAAATTCCACATCCTAAATTTAGATATTTTGATAATGAAGCTTCAGCAATAGAATATGTAACAAGACTTTATCAAGAAAATCCAGGAATATTCTACATAAAAGCAATCGGTTTGTGTGCAGGTAAAGGTGCACTTAAATCAACAACATTAGAACAAGCTATTCAAAATATTAGATTAATGAAAACATTCCCAGATAGAGCTGGAAGAAGATTTTTAATTGAAGAAGGATTAGTAGGAGAAGAATTTTCATATTATGCAATAAGTGATGGATTGTCTTATAGAATATTTAAATCAGCTCAGGATAATAAAACAGTTAATAATTTTGATGAAGGAGAGCAAACAGGCGGAATGGGTGCTATTTCGCCTGCATTAATAACCAATCCTTTAAAAGATGAAATAGAAAAACAAATGATTTCAAAAGTAATTTTAGGTATGGCTTCAGAAGGAGTTCCTTTTACAGGAATTCTTTATTTAGGCGGAATTGTTGTTAATGGAAAATTAATGAATATAGAATACAATGCAAGATGGGGAGACCCAGAATGCCAGGTTGTTCTTCCATCTTTAAAAACAGATTACCTAGACCTTATACAGGCTTGTTTAGAAAAAAGGCTTAATCAAGTAAAGATTTCTCAAGATAATAAAACAAGGGTTTGTATAGTAGGTGCATCTCGCGGTTATCCTCAAGATTATTCACAAGCCAGAGGAAAAAGAATTTATGGACTTGAACAAGCAATGCAATTAGAAGGAATAAATATATTTGGAGCAGGAATTGATATTATAGATGGAAAAACTTATGCTAATGGAGGAAGATTATTTAGTGTTGTTGCAGAAGGAAAAGATATTTTAGAAGCAAGGCAGCGTGCTTATTCAGCTATTGCATATATTTCAATAGAAGGAAATAACCTGCATTATAGAACAGATATTGGCTGGAGAGATGTTGAAAGAATTTTAAAATAAAATTACATTTTTTTCAATCTTTCAATTCTTTCAGTTAAAGGCGGATGAGTTTCAAATAAATTAGCAACATTAGAAGGCTTAGCTAAAAACAAAGGAGCAACAGCCCCACTTACTTTCATGTCTTTATTATCTTTAATCTTAGTTAGTGCATTTATCAATCCAGTAGGACTTCTTGTAAACTTGACAGCATTTGAGTCAGCTACTAATTCTCTTTTTCTTGAAATAGCAAACTGCACTAATTGCGTTATTAAAGGAGCTAAGATAGCTAATACTATTCCAATAACAATAAGAATAGCTCCACCTTTGTTATCTCTGTCATTGCCTCTAAACCATAAGCTTCTCAAAAATATTTCAGAAATAATAGCAATCATTCCGACTAATACAGCAGTTAATGTCATGAATCTTATGTCATAATTAGCAATATGAGAAAGCTCATGAGATAAAACACCTTCTAGCTCTTGTTTGTTTAATTTATTTAAACATCCAGTTGTAACGCAAATAACCGCATTCTTAGGATCTCTTCCAGAAGCAAATGCATTTATCTGTTCATTTTGCATAATATACAATTTAGGTTTAGGCAATCCAGAAGCCAAACATAATCCTTCAACTAAGTCATGATACTGCCTATATTCACTCGTAGAAGCTTCTTTCGCATTAACAGAAGCAACAGCAATCTTAGCTGAATTATAATATCCAATCACAATATAAAGCAATGATATAACAATAGCAACAATCATAATAAAAAAGAAACTACCAGGAGAAAATATTCTCATTATAACATAAGCTAATGCAAATAAAACAGCAAATACTATTAGTATAAGCAATCCAGAATAAATCTTGTTCTTCTTAATCTCATCATGAAAATTTAATCTTTCCATGTTATTAAAACTCAATATTCCTTTTTATAGGTTTTGTTTTGAATACACTTATAAATTTTTAGGTTTTAATACTTAAATGCAAGAATACTTATTTTCAAGAGTGGAAACAATAGTTCCAAATTTAGGCAGTGATAGTTTTACTCAAGATATAAAATATGAATGTGAAGTCATACCTCCTGTAGAAGGTGTTTATTTTGAAGGCCATCCATTTACAGATGATAATTTACATAGACTAATTGGAACAATAGCAAAGGAATTCAAAAAAGGAGACAGAATAACAACAATATCAAAGCCAGATATTACAGATACTTTTGATTTAGTTAAAATTAGAACACCTTTATCTTCTGAAGAATTTAGGATATTAGGAGTTCAACTTGCTTATCATTTAAGAGAAGAACTTAGGAAAAAATAAAAACTTTTGCAAATTTAATAAATGTTAAACTTTTAGATAATCAGTACATTTTAAAGTTTATTGTACTTCTCAAAGTTATGAAAAATGATTTAATAAAAAAAGATTATATTCCTTTAGATAAATCATGGATGATAAGAATTGGTGTCTTAGATTTAATTAATAATTATTCTGATTGCATAAATTTTTTACAGCAACATTATGAAAAATTAAGTGATGATTTAAAATCACTTTATCATGCCTCTATTCAATGGAAGGAAAATACCCCAATTGATGTAGGAGAATCAGGAACATTATACAGATTTTTGAGGTTTGCTTCATGGAAATTAGGGTTAGATAAAAGATTTATTCTTCAAGGCACACTTAAAGATAGAAAAATCTGTAATAATCCAGAAATAACAAATTGGTCATTAGAGCAATTATTAGAATTAGATAATGGAACTTCTCAATGGGCTAGTGCATCTGTTTTATTAGGAAATTCTCAAAGAATCATAAATCCACCATATAAATTACAAACAACTTATGAAGCAATAGAACACTGGACAAAAGCAAGAAAACAAGGCAAATTATGGGAGCCAAGATATGATGAGACAATATTAGCCCAAGCATTAGCTTATTTAAATTATATAAAAACAGGAAAAATAGAATTTACTCCAGAACAAGCAGAAGATTATTGTTTTGCAAGAGCATTTGGATTAATAAATAAAGAAGCTGAAAAAAGATGGCCTAGTCTAAGAGGTCATGAAAGTGATAGAATAAATGAAATGGAATTAGCACTTCATCAAAAAGAAATAACTTCAAGAGACCATAGGGTTATCCAGGCAGTAGCAATGTTAAAAAGAAATTCTATAAAAATAGAATATCCAGAATGTGTAAATAAAAGCTGGCCTCAGTTTTGGAGATTTTTAAAAGATTTTAGTTTATCTTAGTAAAAAACCACAAAGCGAAACATTTAAATATTCTCACGTATTTTCACATATACACACAAAATAAGAAAAATGGTAAACGTAACACTATCAATACCAATTGAATTAAAGGAAAAAATGGATTCTTTTGCAGAAATAAACTGGAGTGCAGTAGCGAGAGAAGCATTTGATGAAAAGATAACAGCTTTAGAATTTATAAAAAAATTCAAGGCAAAGAGCACATTTACAGAAGAAGACGCATTAAGGCTTGGAAGAGAGCTTAATAAGAATCTTGTAAAAAGAAGACTTTCTTAAAATGGATTTAGTTATAGACGCTAATATTCTATTTTCTATACTAATAAAATCAGGAAAAACAGAAGATTTTAAAAAAGAATTAAAAAAACAATCAAAAATAATCATTTATTCTACAGAGGAGTTAGTTAAAATTACTCAAACTTAACCTTTACAACTTCTCTCTCTACTTCTTTTATTTGCAAGTAATCTTTCTTCTTAAAACCATAAAGAGAAGCAAACCATACACCAGGAATAGTTGTATTAATCAAATTATAACTCATTATTCCGTCATTGTAATATTGCCTTGAATAAGCAACCTTGTCTTCAATAGAACTTAATTCATTTTGCAATTGCAAGAAATTCTCATTAGCTTTTAAGTTAGGATAATTTTCAGCAATAGCAAATATTGATTTTAATGCATTTTGTAAATTATCGCCTGCTTTTAATTTTCCATTCAAATCTTTAGCACCAACCAAAGCTTTTCTTGCATCAGTAACTTCTTTTATAATGCTTTTTTCATGCTTCATATAGCCTTTTACAGCTTCAATTAAATTAGGTACTAAATCAGCTCTCTTTTTTAATTGAACATCAATTTGAGATAAAGCATTCTCTATCTGATTAACTAAGCTGATAAATCTATTATAGTAATAAATAAATATAACAATAATTACGACTACAATCCCAAGTATTATCCAGCCTATCATGTAATAAGAAATCATCAAAGATTTATAAATCTATCTTTAGTTAACTCTTCTTTTAGTCAACTCTCTAGCTAGATAAACTAAAACAAATAAAAGTACAACATACCCTAATAAAACATAAATATGCAGACTAATTGAACTTAAGCTTTCTTCAAATAATAATGTTCTTCTCAAAGCAGTTTCTCCAAGCATGACAGGATTAAAGTTGACAATGCTTCTTATAGTAGCAGGTAATGTTTCAGTAGGTAAAATTATGTTTGAAAAAAATATCAAAACAAAGCTTATTGTAATGCTTCCAATAGTAGCTGTCTCCTCATTTTTAAACAAGTAGCCAATTAACATTCCAAGTAATATAAATACAGAGCTTACTAATAAAATAATAATAAACAAATTTAAAATAGCACCAGATGAAGGCAGGAATTTAGTAACAGAAAACATTACAGCAAAGATTACTAATGTTTGCAATATTAAAACAAGGAGATTAGATAAATAATTTCCAATCAAAAATATTGCATAATTAGTGGGAGTTATAAAATTCCTGAAATAAGCTCTGGAGGTCTTCTCAGAAATAATAATTGTTGAAGCTAAAAATACACCTGCAAATAATAGAACAAGCATTAAAACAGAAGGAAGAGAAGAATCCAAATATGTTTTTTCAGCAGCAATAGGTTTTATTTCAGTTTTAATAGGAGTGACGATTTTAGAAACTTCTTTAATTTGTATAGAATTGATATTATCATTTATTTTTTTTACAACATCCTGCACTTTTTGGTTATTGGTAGAAGCAGTATTTAAATTCTCTTTAGCAGAATTTATAGCAGTGTCAATGTTTCCTTTCATAGCAAAGAAATTGTCTATTTTAGTCTGTGCACTTTTAAGGTCACCCAAAACATCATCACTCATATTTCCTTCCATAATTTCAGTTAGATTAGGCATTTGTATATTAGCCAAAGCACCTTGTGCATTATTTACTTCAGTTACCGCCTGATTTAAGTTGACACCTAATTGAGAAATACTCTCTGAATTTCCAGTAACATCACTATTGATATTATTTACAGCATTAACCAAAGTAGTTGTTAAAGCAGTGCTTAATTCAGATGACTTTACAGATAATTTATTTGAGATACTATTAATAACAAGATAAACCAGATTCATTCTTGTTTTATCAACATGAAAAATTACATTTTCAGTAGATTGTACAGATAAATCTTTTGGAAATACAACACAAATATGAACATCTCCTCTTTTTACAGCATCTAAACAATTTTGTTCAGAGCTCATCTCAACAACTTTAAAAGAATCATCTTGTAATTGTGTTTTAATTCCAGTTGATAATTCAGAATAAGATTCAGAATAAGTTCCTACTTTAATATCTAAAGCAGATGATGAATTAAAAGCTAACCCCATTAACAACATTAATAATAAAGGTCCAACTAAGACAATTAAAGCAGATGTCTTGCTTCTTACCAATAATTTAAGATTCTTCTTTATTATCTCCAGTATCCTTATCATTTTTCTTTTTTATTTTATCCTCTTTTTTAGTAACAATTGCTTTTTCATTGCTTGCATTTACAAAATATTCAAACACTTCATTCAAGCTGGGTTTGTTAACATCAACATCTAATAATTTATCACCATGAGAATTAATTTCAGATAATAATTCTCTTAATATTGTTTCAGATTTGCTTGTATATAAAATAAATTTTCCATCTTTAACTAATGATTTTGAAACCCTGTCATCAGATTTATACATTTTTTGCAGATAACCATAATTACCAGAAGCAATTTCTAATATGATTTCCATATTATTTGAGCATTTTTCTTTTAATTCATCAGAACTGCCAGTAGCAACAATTTGTTTATTGTTTAAAATAGCTATCCTGTTGCAAATATCTAATTCATCTAATAAATGAGAAGTCAGAACAATAGTTACCTCTTTTTCTTTATTGATTTTTTTTAATAAAGCAATAATATCTCTTCTCAAGAAAGTATCCAAGTCACTTGTGGGTTCATCTAAAATTAATATTTTAGGATCATGAATTAATGAACAGGCAATATCTAATCTTTTTTTCATTCCAGTTGACAAATTGCTTGCAAGTAAATTTCTCTTGTCTTCCAAGTCAACAAATTTTAATAATTCAGGTATCCTCTGGTCTAATGTTTTATCCTTTATTTTGTACAGACTTCCAAAATACCTTAAGTTTTCATCAACAGTTAATTTATCATAAAAAGAAAACTCTTGAGAGGCAAAACCAAATTGAGTATCAACATTAATTTCATCCTTGTGAATATTTCTTGATTGAAAAATAACACTTCCCTTGTCTGGTTTTAGAAATCCAATAATAATATTTAACAATGTTGTTTTTCCAGAACCAGATTTTCCAATTATTCCTAGAATTTCACCATAACCAACACTCAAATTTAAATCTTCCAATACGATATTTTTGTTAAAAATTTTTGAAATACCTGTTAACTGTATGAATGGTGGTTGTGGCATTAAGAAATTAATTGATTAATTCTTTTATAAAATTAATGTATTTACTTTAAAGTTAAATAAAAAGAAAGAATTTTTGCAGGTTCGTGAAGGACGCAGTCCTTACGCAGTTAGCTCAATCCCTTCATTTATAATTTTAAATTCCTCTGACTTGCAGAAACAAGAAAATTCTTCTGGCAAGTTTCCTTCAATTGTATATATTGCTCCACATTCTTTGCATATAGCCTGCATTTTTTACCCCTTCACTCTTTTTGCTTATTATTTTAGCACGCTTCTTATATTTAAACTTTACCATTTTAGAGTGGTTCCAAAACATAAATTTATAAATAAGAAAATTCTACATAAAACATGAAAAATATAATCATTAAGGTTATTTATCATGATATAGGAGAAGGCTTTTGGAGTCATGAAAATTTTTCAAGATATATTTCAAATGTTCCTCATTCTTTAAATGTTTCAGTAGAGAAAAAACAAGGAGCAAAACCAATAACCCATGTATGGTACTTAAATGATTATGAAGTAGAAGTTACTTACGAAAAAAAATCCCAGGAACAAACAAAGATTAAAATAAAATTAGAAGGAAAACCAGAAAACATAGAAGCAATAGAAAATAAAATAATAAATGATTCAGGGGGAGAAGAAAGTGAATGTGTTAGTGCAATCTGAAGGTATAATTTTAGATAGAGGTAAAAGAATTCCAGGAAGTGTTCTTACTCTAAGCACCTTGCCAGCCTACGGCAATGTTATCATTGCTTCCAAAAAAGGAATGCGCAAAACAAAAATTTTTCTTCACAATACAGAAAAACAAACAAAACCATGGTATGCAGATAGCCCATTAAACAAAGAATGCTTGGTAGTTGATTTTACAGTAGAAAGCATATTAAAAAAATTACATCAAGAAGATGTTTTAATTACTAGATCGCGAGAAGAAGCTTCTTTAGCAGACAAACTAGGAATTACTGCATTTTGGATAAATCCAGATATGAGAGGTCGTATTCCCGACACAAAAATTTACATAGTTCCAGAATTAAGAGAAGTTCCTAGTTTGATTCAAAGATTAAAAGGAGCAAGAACCCATTTGGAGAAACAATATGGAATAAATCCTTTAGATTATATTTAAAATGATTGATAAGAATTTGCTTAATGAATTAAAAAATAAGGGTATTATAGATAAAAGAGATGTTCTCTGGTGGCAATTAGGTTTCGAAGGAAGAAGAGTTTATTCTCAAGAAGAATTTGATTCAACTTTGCAAACTGTTTCTTTTCCATATACTCTAATTCCCTCGCCTTATAATCATGCTAAAGTAGAAGAAAAAAAAGTTGCAGAATTAAAAGTATGGCCAAAAGATAATGTTCCAATAATTATCAAAGATGTAAATATGTTTGGATTAACTGTTCCTTGTTTTGTTTCAGTAAAACCAATGTCTCATTATGAATCATATAATATTAATGGTAAACAAAATGGTTGGGATGAGTTAGAATTTGCACGCAATTCTAAAAAATCAATTTCATCATCACCACTCTCAATTTATCATAACCCTCATATAAGAGGAGTTGTAATAGAACAACAAAGTGATTTCTTATTTTGGTATCCTTTTATTTTTGGAGATCGACCTGTTTGTTATCAAACAGCAAGATTTGATTTACCAGAAGAACCATTGCCAATTTTAGTATGTCCAATAAATCCAGACAAATTCTATGAAAATCTTATTAGACAATGGTCACATGGAAGAAGAGTTCAAAAAGCTGCAATTAAAATAAATAATCAGGAAATAGTTCCATATTTTGAGTTTAATCCGACAAAAAATCACTTTACAATTTATCCAGCTCCAATTCTTGAAGACAAATTAGATTTTCCAATAGTTCTAAGAGGAAAACCAACAGGAATTCCTGAAATTTTAGGAACAGGATATGTTAATTCAGATGACGAAGATAGAAGAACTTGGGATGTACATTATTGGGAACTCGATCCAAAAATAAAAAGAAAAGTTAGAAATAGCCTAATACAAATATTAGGAAGATTAAATCAACATTAACTATAAATTTCTTCTAATCTGATTAATGCTTAATTTCTTTTCATACCTAATCCAAAAGCTTATAAGTACATAAAATGAACAAGATTATACATAAAATGAACAATAAAGATAGTTTGTTTGGGAAAGGAAAGGAAAAAATACTAGAATGTTTTTATAGAAACAGAAATAAAGAATTATATTTTAGTGAAATATTAAGGGAAACTAATTTAACACCAAATACAACTCTTAAACATTTGAAGAATCTAGAAAATTTAATAGTTTCTACTAAAAAAATAGGAAATACCTTTTATAAAATCAATCCAAATAATAAAATTATATACTTTATTTTTTCTTATTTTGATTATAAAAGATTTAATAATCTGCCTTCAGAAAGAAAAAGGGCAATTAATGAATTCTTAGATAATCTTAAAGTTAAACCTTTAATTGCCGTAGTCTTTGGCTCAACTGCAAAGGGGACGTTTTCAAAAGAAAGCGATATAGATATTCTACTCATTTATAACAATAAAGAAAAAAAAGACACAAAACTAAAAGAAGATATAGAAGCTATAACAGGAACTAAAATACAAACATTTATTGTTGACTTTGACTATTTTAAAGAGCAAATACTTAAAGAAGAGGATAAAGTTATAACTCATGCTATAAAAACAGGATTTGCAATAACAGGGTTTGATAAATTTTACAAAGAGGTGTTAAATGGCTAAAGAAATATGGGATATTTGGCTTGAAGATGAAAAAAGAAGAATCAAAGATTTTCAAAAATATCTTAAATCAAAGAAAGTAAAAAAAGAAACAGAAATTCAAGAGCTTGTAAAAGGTCATATCGAAAAAACAGACCATAACTTAAAATTTGCAAAATCAACTTTAGAATTAAAAGAGTTTAATGATTGGGCTATCGTAAGCACTTATTATTCTATTTACCATGCTTCTTTAGCACTTTGTGCTTTGAAAGGATATTCAACAAAAGATCATTTAGCAACACTTCTTATCCTTATTAAAGAATTTTATAAAAAAGAATTGAATAAAGAAGAGATTGAAACATTGGAAAAAATAACAATAAAGAAAGAAGAGGTTCTTTACTATATTGAAGCAAAGGGTAAGAGGAATAAAGCAAGTTATTCAACGCAAAAAACTTTTGATTTAAACGAAGCAGAATTTCTAAGAACAAGTGCAATAAAATTTGTAAATAAAGTAAAAGAAATAATAGACTCTACTAAAGATTTTTCTTAAATCTATTTTTTAAAATTTCTTTCAGCACCACCAGAAAATGAAATAATATCTAAATTTCTTTTCATGCATAAACAATTAGTCTTAAAAATAATTAGAAATAATATTTTACATGGAAATCTTATCTAAAGAAAAAAATGCAAGAAACTGCAAATTCAAAACAAGGCATGGTGAAATTGAAACACCTTTCTTTATGCCAGTAGCTACAAAAGCATCTGTAAAGCATTTATCAAGTATAGAATTAGAAACAATAGGAACACCAGCAATAATCTCAAATTCATTGGTTTTATATTTAAGACCAGGTTTAGAAGTAATTGAAAAATTTAAAGGATTGCATAATTTCATGAAGTTTCATAATGTAATTTTCACTGATTCTGGTGGCTTCCAAATGTTAAGGCCAGCTTTTTTAATTGATTACAATGAACAAGGAATAAATTTCAAAAGTCCGTTTGATGGGAAAAAATTTAATTTCACTCCAGAAAAATCAATGGAAGTCCAGGAAAAAATAGGAGCAGATGTAGTAATGTGTTTAGATAACTTGCCTGAATATGGTCAAGATTATGAAAGTGTAAAAGATGCAGTTAAACTAACTCATGCTTGGGCAGATAGATGCATTAAAGCACATAAAGATAAAAAACAGTTATTATTTGGAATAACCCAGGGTTCTGTTTTTCCTGCTTTAAGGAAAAAAAGCATAGAATTTTTTAATAAAAAAGAGGTAGATGGATTGGCATTAGGTGGTTTATGCATAGGAGAAAGCAAAAAGAAAATGTTTGATTCAATTAAACTGCATGCAAAATATCTAAGAAAAGATAAAGTAAGATACTTAATGGGTGTAGGCTCTCCTCCAGATATTGTAAATTCAGTAAATGAAGGAATAGATATTTTTGATTCAGTTTTCCCAACACAAAATGCACGCCATGGCAATTTATTTACATCAAAAGGCAAGCTCCATATTCTAAGAAAAGAATTTTTTAAAGATGAATCTCCAATAGATGAAAACTGTTCTTGTTATGTTTGCAAGAATTATAGCAGAGCATATATCCAATATCAATTAAAATTCAAGGAAGGAGTAGGATACAAACTAGCAACTTATCATAATATTCATTATATTACAAACCTAATGAAAGAAATAAGATTAAACATTAAAGAAAATAATTTCAAAAAATTCAGGAAAGAATTCTTAAGTAATTGGGTAACCAAAGAGTAGTAACAAAAACAAAAGATTTATAAGGAAAAAAAACCTATGGATTTTATGAGAAATTTAGCCCCTAAACAAAAACCAGTAAACCAAATTACACCAGGTCATGTAGGTGTATTAACTCTTAAAAGAGATGAATATTCTCATGCAAAAACTTTTTTCTGGGATGCTTGGAAACTTGCAGAAAAAAATGAATGTGAAAGAGGATTTAGGCACAATTCAGGAAGAGTTTATAGTAGACCAGATAGAACATTAAACGGAAGATTGTCTGATTATTTTAAAAAATCATTGACAAATTATGTAAGATTAAGAGTGTCTGACACTATGTCAGGTTTAGTAGTTGAAGCACATACAGCAGAATCAGAATTTTATCCAAGAGTAATTATACCAGCAGAACATAGGGCAGAAGTAGAAAATGTTTACAGAAAAAGATTGAATAGAGACTTATTTGCCAAAGTTGAACCTAAATATCCAATAGTAGAAGAACCAAATCACCAATTAAGAATAGATTTTAATTAAAAATAAACAGGCAATTCTAGTTTATGCTCATAGGGATTAGCATAAAAACAATTTATTACTAAATTAACTGTTCTGCAAAAGTCATCTAAAGATTTTTTAAAATCACCAGGAGTAGAAAGCTCTCTTCTCCTTGTTCCGCTCTTCCCAAAAGTCAATAAAGCAACATTATCTTCAATATCATAACATAACATAAAAGAAGCTTGATTTGGATTAACATCATAAAAATAAACTCCACTGTCCATTGCAATAATTTTATCACCTAAATCTACAGGAGTAGAACTCCTAAGATCTTCAAAATATTTTATTAAATTAACACGATTAAAACCTCTTAATTCATCAATGCAAGTTTTATCTCCGGCTGAAATTCCTATTTCGCCAGAATATGCAAATCCATCAGATTCTAATAGAACATAACATTTTTCCAAAGGTGCAGGTAAAGGTATCGTAGGAGTATCACAAGTTATACCTTCAATATCCCCAGGCATTAATTCTTCTATATCACAATCATATTCTGTTTCTCTTCTAGAACTTCTTAGTCTTTGATAAACAATTTCAGTATTAGTTGGTCGAAGTAAAATCATTCTTAAGATTAAAAAATACCATCTAAAAGCATTTCTATATTTAATTATTGTATAATCTAAAATTGTAGATTTAAACTCTTGGACCTAATGCAAGGCTAACTTCTGAATATTGAATTGGTTTTTTCCTCCAATCCTCACTTTGTGCATATCTTACCCAGTCCTGCATTTTTGCTAAATAACCAACCAAAACTTCTGTATCATGCTTTATTTCTCCTTTTAAAACATCCATATCAAATAAATTAGGATTATGTGAATCAGGATGATAAGCTGTTCTATAAACGCCATTTAAACCAAATTCATCAGAATTAAAACCAGGAATATTAAGTTCATCTGTAAATTGACTTAATCCAAAAGCATTTATAAAATCTCTATCAGTTCCAACCCTTCTTTTTCTGGAACCCATAGCCCTTTCTTTTTCACATTTTAAGCTTTCAATAATTGTTTCAGGAATATCAATTACTCCAGCCAAAAGACTCCATTCCATAAAAGCATCAGGATTTTCAGTAAGAACTTTTAAAACATCTACACCATCAAAATATGTTTCATCATGCCCCCATTTTTTCAAATAAGCATCTAATCCATATCTCATTATGCCCAAGCTCATATAACCCAGCATACCTAGATTATTTCTAAATACAGGACTTAGCCTATAATGTTTTAGTGAAAATCCTTTAGAAGCAGGAATAGTCTGTAAATCTCCAGACATTAATGCCAGTCTTTCTTGTGGTTCTCCTAATATTTCTATTCCAGAACCTTCCCTTATAGCTAATTCTAAGACAGTTGCCATAAATATTGATTTATAAAAAAATTTTTAAAGCTTGTCTTTTAGCTTTGATAATTATAAATCTTCCAAAACTCATTTAAGTATAAAGAAGCTATTTTCTCATCATGAATAATTAATATATTCTCGTCATTGTTCTCATTTCCGTTCATAGTAGGATTATAGCTTCCAGTCACAACAATTTTCTTGTCAATAATAAACACCTTGTGATGCATTAATCCCTTGTTATTGTCTCTTATAGAATAATTTTGCAGTTTCCAATATTCAGAATACCTGCTTCCAGCCTGGCTATTGTCAAACACACCTTGTTTAGTTATATTTTTACTCAAGATTAACTCTCCTAATCTGTCTGAAGTAAAAGAATAAGTTATGAAATAAATGCTTTCACTAGCATTTTCCAAAATATCATATATTCTATCCTCGCAATTGTCTTCGGGGCAAAAATAATTCTCTATTTTATTTCCATTTAAATAAACAGCAGGATAATTTACATTTTTGGAAATATTTTCATAATTCCAGATTTCATTGAATTCATTTGCATAATTTTCTAGTAAATATTTAGACTTAATAATTAAATAATTGTTATTATTCTTGTTAATGTCAGTAATAGTGGGATTTAAGCTTCCAGTTATAATTTTATCATCTAATATACAAAACTTATTATGCATGTAAGCATCTTTATTATCAACTCTTACAAAAGATAAATTAACAACATCTTCATAATTATCAACAAATAAACGAGCATTTTTCTCTTTTAAAACATCAATTAATTCAATATCATTAATGTCAAAAAAAGCACAATCTACTTTTTCAGAATTTTTAACAGCATCTAAAAAAGGTAGAAAACAATTTTCAGATGGACAAAAATAAACAGAAATGCTTTCATTCTCACTAGGAATATCAATTACAGTGCTTCCAGTAATATCCTCTTTATCAAGATTAAAAAAGAAAGCAGCAATAATTAAAATCAAAGCAAAAAGTAAAATGTATTTTCTTTTCATATAAAAGAAAAAATAAAAGTTTAATTTAAACTTTTGCTTCTTCTCTTAAAATCTCAGCCTTGTCTGTTTTTTCCCAGGTAAAATCCTCGTCTTTTCTTCCAAAATGTCCATAAGCAGCTGTTTTCCTGTAAATTGGTCTTCTAAGATTTAAGTGTTCAATAATTGCTCTTGGTCTCATGTCAAAATTCTCTAAAATTAATTCCATAATTCTTTCTTCAGGAATTTTATTTGTTCCAAAGCAATCAACATGGACAGATGTTGGTTTAGCAACTCCAATAGCATAACTTATTTGCACTTCACATTTGTCAGCTAAGCCAGCAGCAACTATATTTTTAGCAACATATCTTGCCATATATGCTCCGCTTCTATCAACTTTGCTAGGATCTTTTCCAGAAAAAGCTCCACCACCATGTCTTCCTACACCGCCATAAGTGTCTACAATTATTTTTCTTCCAGTTACACCTGTATCTCCTTCTGGTCCGCCAATAACAAATCTTCCTGTTGCATTAATATGAACTTTGGTATTATTATCCAGCATTTTTCCGCAAACAGGTTTTATTACATTCTCAAAAATGCTCTGCCTTAATTCATCTTCTTCAATATCTTCTTTATGTTGTTGAGCAATAACAACAGCTTCAATTCTATAGGGTTTATTATCCTTATACTCAATAGTAACTTGGGATTTTCCATCAGGACCCAATGAAGGTATAATTCCACTTTTTCTAACCTCAGCTAATCTCTTAGTTAATTTGTGAGCAAAAATAATAGGCATTGGCATTAATTCTTCTGTTTCATTGCATGCAAATCCATACATCATTCCCTGGTCACCTGCACCTTGCTCTTTATTTTTATCAGAATTTACACCTTGTGCAATATCAACACTTTGTCCATGAATAGAAACCCACACACCAGCATCCTCACAGTCCATTCCAAATTCAGGATTAGTATATCCAATTTCTTTTAAAACTCTTCTTGCAATCTGTTGAACATCCGCAAATCCTCTTGTTGTTACCTCGCCTGCAACATGAACACTTCCTGTTGTAACCATAGTTTCAACAGCAACCCTCGAATAAGGATCCTGCACAATTAAATTGTCTAGAATAGCATCACTTATTTGATCGCAAATTTTATCAGGATGCCCTTCTGTAACACTCTCTGAAGTCATAAAATAATTTTTCATCTCTATCTCCTCCAATAAAAACAAGATAGAAAAAATCTTTTAAAGATATTGTAATTTCATTGCTACTTTTTCTTTCTATACTTCTCTAAAACCTTGCTTAAGTTAGCTAGTTTTTCAGGTTCTGGTTTAGGAATTGTATTTTCTAATTTCCAGTATTTTCCACCATGATAAGCTAAAGGTTCTTTTTCGCCTAATTTAGTCTCAATAATCTCTCCAAGAAATAAAACATAATCTCCAAGAACAACTTCTTTCATTAATTTGCATTCAATATTTAATGCAGAATCTTCAACCATTAAAACATTAATTTTCTTGGCTTTGTAAAATTTATATCCTAATTCTTTTAATGCATTAATTTTATCAATTACCTTAGCAGAACTTCCACCAGATAAGCTAGAAAGAGTATTTTGCTCAGTAGAAGCAATGCTAATACCAAATTCTTTAGATTGTTTGATATTTTCATAACTAGCTCTGGATGTTTTTACTGAAATCATCATAATCCCAGGACTATAAGAAACCTGGTGAATCCACTCGCAGGCCATGATATTATCTCCATAAGGCCCATTGCTTGTTATTAATCCAACGCAAGATACAAACTTCTTTGTCCTATCATCTCCATGAGGTAAATCCATTTTAATCTCCTAATTAACAATAAAAAAGTTTGTTTATAATTTTATCTGTATAATATTCCAGTAAAGAAATCAATTCTGTCTAATTCATAAAGTACAAACACCAGCATTAAGAATAACATTAGCATAACAGCTAAAATTCCCATCTTGACATAGAAATTATATATAGCCCATTTCTTGTTTTCCTGGCTTGATTTTAAGTTCTTTAACTGCAATTCTTCTGAGAATGATATCCTATATTTTTCTCCATCAGAGTCAATCTTGAACATTTTTCCATTTTCTTCGAAATACTTCATGTCAGCCATGCATTTACTATCCAAAAAGTGCTTTTAAACATTCTTATATTCCAATATTCACATTAAGAAATAGTTTTTCTTTCTTTCAGGATTTAATGCTTCTTTCTTTCCGAAGAAAACTTTAAGTTTTCGGGGTCCCAAAGACTTTTGTCTTTTAGGATGGTAAAAAGAAACCTAAGAAATAATTTTTGAATAATTTTTTAAACTCAAGATGAAATTAAGGTTTATGTTGTTATCCATACTATCTTCTCTGGGCATATTAATAGGAACATATTTTAAGAAAATAATAAACAAAGAAATAAAGCAGGGGGAAAAATACATCTTTTTAGGCAAATTAATCCTTTTGCTTTCATTGATTTTAATAAATTTAAAAGCAAACCATTCATTACTCTGGATTTTAGCAGGTTTTATCTTTGCAGACATAGTAAAAAACTCTTATTTTTTCTTATCCATCTTGACTTTTTCAAGTCTAATCAATATTTTCCTAGTTTTCATTTATTCTTTATATGATTATTCACTAAAAGAAGAAAGTTATAAAAAAACAATATTAACATTTCTCTACTTCCTACTTCCATTTTACATATTTTTATTTTATCAAATTCCAATATCTTTTGCAATAGGAGGATTAATCTATGAACTTATTAGAAATCTGTTCAAATATAAAAAAGAAAAAAGAGCTTAAAGATATTAAAGACTCCTTAGTTCTATCTTTAGTAGAATCTTATCTAAAAGAAAATAACATAAATTCAGATGTAAAAAACTTTGAAAAAACAAAAAACTATAAAGTAATGTTCAAGGAAATAAGAAAAAAACTAAGAAAATCATATGGCTCATTTAAAGAATATTATGAACCAAGAAAAAAAGAAGTCTATGAAAAAATATTTGAAATAACAGGTTCTCCAAAATCAATATTAGACTTAGGTTGTGGTTTAACACCTTTAGATTTAAAATTAAACAACTATTACGCTTATGATATAAGCAGTGAAAACATAAAAAAAATAAGTGAATATTTCAAAAAAAACAATTTAAAGAGCAAAGCAGAATTATTTGACCTAATCAATGATAATTATGAAAAACTTCCAAAAGTCCATGTTTGTTTTCTATTAAAAGTTTTGGAATCACTAGAAGCAATAAAAAAGAATATTTCTCTAGAAATCTTAAACAAAATAAAAGCAGATTTTATAGTAGTAAGTTTTGCAAAGAAAGTTCTATCAAATAATCAAATAATAAAAAAGAAAGGAAGGCGCTGGTTCAAAAGAATCTTAAAATATAATTTCAAAAATTATGAAACATTTGACACAGATGACGAGGTTTTTTATATAATTAGGTTAGTTTTTTAGATTCTCTTAATCTTGGAACTTCATTTTTTATTTCTCTATTGTTAGGATTAATCAAAACAGCATATAACTGTTGGTCATCTCTTTGTATTTGTCCAATTGACCTATTATGATAAACATTTCCAAGAATCATTCTTAACATTTGTTCATCACAATTTCTATAAGGATTATGAGTATAAGTCCTTTTTGGAGATTTAGATTTTTCGATTTCTACAATGGGTTCAGGAGCAGGTTCATAATCGATTTTAGGAACTATAGTTTCTTCATGTTTATCTTCAACAGTATCTTCAGGTTCATCAACAGAATCTTCTAAAGTAAATAAGTTATCTAATCTTCTTTTTGTTTTATGAGTTACTAAATCTAATTGTTCAAGAAGTCTAAACATTCTAGAAACTTCAAATAAAGAAGAAGGTACTAATCCCAAACATCCTGTTTTTTTAAGTGCTTCATACATACGTGGATAATCATCTTTTAATCCATCTTGAGTGCATGGAAATATATCATCTATATATTGATGAAAAGCACTTATGCTTTTATAAAAAGCAGGTATTTTTGCAATTTTGCTTCTAAAACTTTCTGAAAAAGTATCTAAATCAGTTCCTTCATAACTATGGGTTATTCTTATATTTTTAGGAGAATTTCTATCTATAATAATAAAATGCCCAGTAACATCTACTAATTCAGGTCCTTTTCTAACAAATTTTTTTGTTTCAGGGTCATAAATAAGATTTGAATCTTTCACAACTTTTTTAGATGAAGGGATGTATAGTCCAACATATCCCCATTTTTTTAATTCAACAGCAAGAGTAGGATCTTTTTCTTCTACTTTATCAAATGTAAGTCCATTATATTTTTTCAAATAAACAGCTAAAGGTGTTATTGGTTTAGGGTTTACAAATCTAGTATGTCTTGTAACAATTCTTTTGGTTCTTACTTTTTTTTCTAAATCAATTTCCCCATCAATTTGTCTTAAAGCTTTGCCAACAGGATCTCTAGCTAAAGCATTATCATAGTTTTGTTCTATTAACACCCCTATTGATTTCAAATAACTTCTAGCAATTCTAGGAAATCCTTCTTCAGATAATAAATCAAAATACCAAGGCAATGAATTTAATTCTTCTTGAGTAAATCCATCTCTTTTAATTGGTTTTCTTGATTTTGTTTCAATTACTTGTTTTTTTTCAGCTTCAGTAGCTACTCTTCCCCTAATATAACTAGATGTAACATCAACAAATTTCCTTTCAGGTTCTTTTTCTTTAGCTTTTCTTTCTCTTAGCAAATAACTAAGAAGTCTTCTATCTTTTAATGTTTTAATTAAATCAGGATCTAAATCAAGATTGTCTATTTCTGTCCAAGGTGTTGCAGAACCATAAACTTTTTGATAAAATCTTAAAGGATCCTCAACACCATCCCATTTATCAGTTAAAGGTTTTGCTTCAATTGTCGTTGTACTCATAAATAATAATAAAAAGAAAATAATTTAAACCTTACTACTTCACAATCTTTCTAAAATCCATAACACTGCCTAAATTTCTATAAGTCTCTTCTCCAGAAACAGCATCAATTTTCACATTTAAAATATTAAAAGAAGCACTAATCATAGTAATGTTCCAAAGTAAAATATCTTTAAATTGCAATATAGAAATAGTTTTTACAAAACTCTCACCTTCAGGTCTTTCAATTATCTCTAAAGCATGATCTAAATCTACTTTAACATCATCTAAGCTAATCTTATCTACCTTGTCTTTATCATGCTTGAATATTTCCTGATTTTCATTAACAATTATCTCTTCAGCAACACCAAATGTAGTTATCCTGTCATTCTTATTGTAAAAATCAAAATTCCAAAAAGCATCATTTATTCCATCTTTTGCATTAAAGCAGCTGCATAAATAAGAATCATAATTTTTCTTTCTCCAATCTTTAAACTCTTTAGAATCTAAAAGTCGTTTATATTGTTCTAGCATTTATCTGTTCCTTTATTTTTTTAATAAAGTCTTCTAAGTTTACATTAAACTCAGTTTTACCCTCTCTGTCTCTTATTGCTAAGGTTTTTTTCTCTTCTTCTTTATCACCTATTGTAATTACAAAATTAACTTTTTCAATTTGAGCATCTCTTACTTTTTTACTTAAACTTTCACTTCTTTCATCTAGTTCTACTCTAATATCTTCTTTCTTTAATCTTTCAAAGATTTTCTTAGAATAATCCAAATTTCTTTCAGTAATATTAACAACCTTTACTTGTACAGGACTTAACCATAATGGAAATTTTCCTGCAAAATGCTCAATTAAGAATGCCATGAATCTTTCATGAGTGGACAAAGGAGCTCTATGAATAACAAATACTTCTTTGTTTTCTTTTCCATCCTTATCCTGATAGCTTAATTCAAATCTTTCTTTAGCTAAGAAATCTAATTGAATGGTGCTCATTGATTCTTCTCTTCCAGTTACAGACTTAAACTGGATATCAACTTTAGGTCCATAAAAAGCAGCCTCATTTTCAGCTTCAACAAATTTAACTTTTAATCTTTTCAAAACATTTCTTAATATATTCTCTGTATATTCCCAGTTTTTAGGCTGGTCAATGTATTTGTCCTTATGATTAGGATCCCATTTAGACAATCTAAACCAATAATTTTGTAAATTAAATATTTTATAGTAATCTTGTATTAATTTAATTACATTTTCAAATTCTTCTTCAATCTGTTCTTTAGTGCAATAAATATGAGCATCATTCATGTTCATAGCCCTAACCCTGATTAATCCAGTTAATGTTCCTGATAATTCATTTCTATGGCATATCCCATACTCAGCTATCCTTAATGGCATCTCTCTATAGCTTCTTAATTCATGCTTGAATATTAAATGATGGTGAGGACAATTCATTGCTTTCAAATAATAAGTTCCATCATCCATGACCATAGCAGGATACATGCTTTCTTCATAATAAGGCAAATGCCCTGATTTCAAGTATAATTCTTTTTTGCCCAATAAAGGAGTGCTAACTCTGACATAACCATCTTCTTTTTCTTTTTCTTTCGCTAGTTTCTCAACTTCTTCTTTAATTGCATTACCCCTTGGCAGCCAAATAGGCAATCCTTTTCCAACTAAATCAGAAATCATAAAAATTCCCATTTCCTTTCCTATTTTTACGTGATTTCTTTTTTCAGCTTCTTCCCTTAATCTCAAAAATTCTTTTAATTCTTTTTCAGAACCAAAAGCAGTTCCATAAATTCTTGTTAACATCTTATTTTTAGAATCGCCTTTCCAATAAGCACCAGCTAATCTTAATAATTTAAATGCCTTAATCTCTTTTGTATTCTCAACATGAGGACCAGAGCATAAATCAATAAAATCACCTGTTTTATAGAAAGAAGGCTTCTCAATATCCTGTAATAACTCTAATTTGTAAGGTTCATTTTTCAAAATTTCTTTAGCTTTTTTCTTATCTAATTCACTTTTCTCAAATTTTAAATTCTTTCTAATAATTTCAATACATTTTTTCTCAATTTGAACTAATTCTTCTTCTTTTATTTCTAAATTATCAAAATCATAATAGAATCCTTCTTCAGTAGCAGGCCCTATTCCTAATTTAGCACCAGGATACAATTCTTTAACAGCCATTGCCAATACATGTGCTGCTGAGTGTCTTAAAATCTCTATGTCAACCATAGGTTTTCCATAAATATAGATTATTTAAATATTGTTATTATGAATATACGTTTCTTCTATGGCCAATTTTTAAAACATAAATAATTAGCTCATTTTCTTTTATTTGGTATATAACCCTATAATCACCAATTCTTAATTTCCATAATCCAACTAAATCTCCAGTTAATGGAACTCCTAATTTAGGATTTGTTTTTAGATTTTCAATCTTTTTGCCAATTCTCTCTTGAATAGGTTTTTCTAATTTCCTAAAGAAATCAGCTGCTCTTTTTTCAAAACGAATATTATACATTCAAACCAAGCTCTTTTTTTAATTTTTCAAATTCAACAAATTCTCCTTTTTCATAATTTTCTAATGCATCAGCAATATCTCTCATTGTTTCAGGATCAGAAAGAGTTTCTATTGTTTCAATTAAGCTTTCTTTGCTTGTATCTTTTAAAGAATTATTCTCTAATAATCTTATAATTAAATCATTATAACTTTCTCTAGGGTGAACTTTTAATTCATCTAGTTTGTCTTTTACTTTGCCTTCAACTTGTATAGTGGTTATCATATAGCTACCTATAGCCAACTATAGTTTATAAACTTTTCCATAAAAAATTTATTCTCTTCTTGAAATAGCAAAAGCAGAACCATCAACTGTTCCAGAATAAGGAAATAACCTAACTTGCAATCCCCCATCTTTTCTAATATTAATAACTGGAAATTTTGTAACAGGATTAGCAGGTCTTAAAACAGAAACATAAGCAGAACCATTAAGTCCAGATGCAATATCACCTAGTCTTTCAGCTTCTTCATGAAAAAGAGTTTGAACTAAAGGATATCTTGCAAATCCACAAACTCTAATTGGTGTAACTTCATCTTCTAAATTAGTTAAAGGAACAAATCCAATCTCACCTTCATTAAATCTTTTTGACAAATCCTCTGCTTTTACATCTTTAAACCTTTCAATTATACGTCCAGAATTATTTTCAGCAGTTACCTTTTCAATTTCAGGATGATCTTCAATATACATTCCTTTTTCAGGAACAAAACGACAAGCAGTATCCAGCCATAAACCAGTAGTTCTTAGCATATGAATTGTTTTATCTCTATAATAGTCTGTTAATGGAATAGAAAGTAAAGCAACCAAAGCAGAAACAGCTTCAGCTGCAGAAGCCATGACAAATCCATTTTCATTAATTCCTAATTTTAAACCAAGAGCATTATAAGAAGGTCCAATTTCAGGATAAAGTAAATCAAAAGAAAAACCATGATAATCAAAAGGTATTCTAGTTCTTTCTGCAGTTAAATCACTCATATTTATATAAATTTAAACTTACTTATAAATATATATTTAAAATAAATATTATATTAAAAAATACCTATTTAACAACTAATCCAGCAATGAATCCAGTTATTAATAAAATAACCAAATAAGAGAAAATTACAACAAAAAAGCTCTTTATTTTAGAAATATTGTAATAATGGCTTATTCCTGTCATTAATAATATTACATTCCAGACAATAAAGAAAGCAATTAAATAATAAAAATACTGCAAAAAGAAAAATAAGTTAGCAATAATTAAAGGCGTTAAGCAATAAGCAAATATGCTAGCTACAGCCCAATAATCATTTTTCTCAACCCTAAATAACAATAAAAATAAATGAAATATTAAAGCAGAAATTAAGATTAATAAAACAACAATTATCAATCCTAAAAAGAAAGACAATACAGTCATTAAAGCCTGATTTAAAGGTATAGTAGATGTTATAAGTTTAAACAAAGTAGAAAAAATAAAAGTAATCAAATACAAAACAAGAACATATTCAATTGCTCTTTTCAAATACAATTTCTTTGAAAAAAAATTATAAGGCTCAATTAAAATCTCCTTAAAAGACTTCCATATATGTTCCATGTAATATATAAGAAAGAAGTAGTATTTAAGTTTTTTTGATTAAAAGTTAACCTTAAATAAATTTCTTTTATCTTACTTTAATGAGAACAGATAGAACTGATTTAAGCAAAGCATTTCCAGAAATAATTGCGGATGCTAACTTAGGAGATGGAAAACTACAACTTTATGAAAACGTAAGAAGAGACCTAAGCAGATATGGCATAGAAATTCCAGATTATCAAGACAGAATGAACATGGGTTTAGGTTTTGTTCAAAGCCTAAAAACAGATACAAGATTGACAGAAGCCAATCCAAAAACAGTTGGTTATTTTCAAGGTGTTTTGCAAGCTTGTTTACTTTAAATTTTCTTTATTTTCTAAATGTTTTCTTTTGCTAACATTCTTGTTTTCTTTCCTTAAGAGACTCTGCTTATTTAAATGCTCACATCAACTTCTTTTTATTTAGAAGTTTAATTTGCTTATATCTTCAAGATAGATTAAATTATTGCTTCAAAGTTATTCTATTTTTCACTTAATATTTTAAAAAATTCAGCAGGATCAATAACAGGTTTATCATTTTCATAAAAAGGATGAGCTTTTCTTCTTTTTGTTACATCAGTAAAAGATTCATCTATAATGGAATTAATTTTTTTCAAAGAAAGATTATTAGAATTATTTTTTATTTCAGCTTTAAGCCAAAACACAGCTCTTTTAACATCTGATTTTTTGAATATTTCATTACCTAATTCTAGTTTCCATTTAATACTTGCTTCTATATCATCTTGTTCATAAGTCAAAATTTTATCTTTTAATGGACTAAGTATCATTTTTTGTCCCTAACCGTTTAATATTATCAATTTTAGTTAAAATGAGCATTTGCTCTATTGCTATTAAGTTTAATTTTTCAAGTCTTTTTGATTTGTTTAATTTCTCTTTAATAAATAATGCATTCAAATTTTCAAGATTAGAAAGACAGACGAGCTGAGAAACATCAGCATAATCTCTCATGTTTCCTTCAAGAGAAGAATTTTTCTCCCTCCATTCTTTTGCAGTCATTCCAAAAAGAGCTAAATTCAAAATATCTGCTTCTGTAGCATAAATTAAGTTTTCTTCTGTTCTTGAGATTCTTCCAGGAACAAGATGTTTTTTAATTGCATCAGTATGAATCCTATAATTTATTTTTACAAGATTTCTTTTTATATCCCAATCTAGTGATTTTCTTTCACTTTCTTCTTCTTTTAATCTTTGAAATTCTTTTATTAAATACAGTTTGAACTCAACAGAAACCCATGATGCAAATTCAAAAGCAATATCTTTATGTGCATATGTTCCACCGTATCTACCAGATTCAGATATTATTCCTATAGCATTTGTTTTTTCTATCCATTTCTGAGGAGATAATACGAAAGCATTGCTTCCTGCTTGAGTTCTAAACTGGTCGAATTCGACCAGTTTAAATTTTGGGTTGTTTATTTTTTCCCATAAGCCTAAAAAGTCAATACTATCTTTAGATCTAATCCAATTTTTTATTACATCGGCAGGATGATCCTGATCTTTATATTTTGCAATATCTGTTAATGAAATGTAATCTTTATCAAAAAGTACAGATACTTTAGTTCCTAAAACCTTAACTTTTTGGTCCATCTATAATCTAAGCATCTTTTATTTATAAACTTTCTAAAGGTGTTTGTCCTTTACCCCTACCTTTTAATATATATTTTATAGAACATATTTACCCTTTAAAATATAATTTTGGAAATAAAGGGTAAGATTTATAAATAGCGCTTTCTTAGCAATTTAATGGTATATATCTACAAGAAAACAATAGGAACTAAAACCTATTACTATCTAAGAGCTTCAGAAGTAAAAGGAAATAAGATAATTGTTAAAGATGTCGCTTATTTAGGCAGTTCAATAGAAGAAGTAAAAAATTCAATAAATAATCTTCCAAAATACAAGGAAAAAATAAAAAAAGCCTATAAGAAGATACATAATGTTATTGAATCAAATTATTATTTAAAAAAAGTAGAAGATTTAAAATTAAAAAAAGACGATTTTTTAGAAGACAATTTAAACGAGATTGAAGCCTGCAAGATTCATTTTAATGCAATCTTTGAAAAACAGGATAATCTAACAAAAAATGAGATTTTAAAAAATTTTATTGTTGAATTTGCTTTTAATACAACTTCAATAGAAGGCAACACAATAAAATTAGAAGAAGCAAGAAGTCTGTTAGAAGAAGGGTTTACACCAAAAAACAAAACATTAAGGGAAATTTATGACTTACAAAACACAGAAAAGGTATTTTTTGATTTATTAAACAAAAAAGAAGATTTAACTCATGATTTTATAATAAATGTACATGAAAATTTGTTAAAAAACATAGATCCAAGAATAAGTTATAGAACCTCAGATGTAAGAGTTAAACTAGCAAATTTTAAAGCAACTCCTTTTCCCTATGTCAAAACAGATATGGACTTATTGTTAAAGTTCTATGAACAAAATAAGAATAAGCTTCATCCGTTTGTTTTAGCATCAATATTTCATCATAAATTCGAAAAAATACATCCTTTCATGGATGGAAATGGAAGAACAGGCAGGATGCTCTTAAATTATATTTTAATAAGAAATAATTACCCTCCCTTGATTATAAGCAAGAAAAAAAGGGATTTGTACTTAGATGCATTAAAAGAAGCAGACAAATCAGAGCTTTTGGAAGCAAGCAAAGAAAAATATAGAAGCAAGCAAAGAAAAATATAGAAGATTGCTAGTATTTAATGCAAATGAAATGAGCAAGAACTATTGGAATATCTTTTTGTAACTTACCCTTTAAAATATTATTTTATAAATAAAGGGTAAACTTTAGTTAAATGCTCACATCTGCTTTTATCTTTAAAAGTTTAATTTGCTTATATCTTCAAGATAGAAGTTATTTAAGAAACAATTCGCAAATTTCAATAAGTTTTGGTTTGATTTTTTGCTTAAACTCTTCAAATTCTTTTGGATTATATTTAGCTACTGCCAATGATTCTATTTTCTCCTCGCTTTCAAAGAACTTATCTTTTATTAAACTAACTAAGTCTTTTTTGATAAGGGCAGAATTCTTTATTTTGTCAACAATTAGCTTTGTATCTGCGTTTAATGAGTCTTTAATCAAGAATAAATCAAATAA
Organism: Candidatus Woesearchaeota archaeon; assembly: GCA_018303025.1. Lineage (GTDB taxonomy): Archaea > Nanobdellota > Nanobdellia > SCGC-AAA011-G17 > GW2011-AR20 > JAGVYZ01. The sequence goes on along the minus strand of JAGVYZ010000020.1, from coordinate 10,607 downwards.
ATCCCTGTTTTGAAGATTTTTTCTTGTTAGAACTGCTCTGTATTTCTCTAAAGTAATTTCTTTTAATGAATAACTTTCTACTTTAAAGTTTGCATAATTTAAGCCAAGATCACTCATTAATTTTTTAGAATCAAAAAGGTTTGTTATAGCAATAACCGAAACTTCAGGAGTTTTATCCAGTATTTTTTCAATAAAGTTAATCTCTACCTTTATGAAATTAGTTTCAGAATAATAAATCTTAAATGTGTAAACTACTCTTCCAGAAAGCATCCTGCAATATTTCTTATTGCTTCTATCTGTGCTAAAATCAAATCCAAGAGCATCTGCAACTTCTTTTAGTTTTGGAACAAAAGAATCAAGAAAAGTTTTGACTTTTCTTTCTCTCGCATGTCTTGTTAATTCGCTTATAGAAGTTGAATCTTTGAAAACAAAATCCAGATCTTCAGAAAATCGATGATAATTCAAATAGTTTCTTGAAAGCAAAGTTCCTCCTTTAAAAATAAGCTCTTTGCCCAGACTCTTTTTTTCAAGTTCTGCTAATACCAATGTTAGAATAAGGTCTTTCTTTATAATTTCATCAGAAACATTAATATTAAGATTGCTCTTTACTTCTGAAACATATTTATTGATGTTTATTTCTTGCCAACCCATTTTGGATACCTCTTTAAATATTCTTTAGTATTCTTTACTCTTGTTAAATGTTTTACTTCATTAAAGTAGACTCTGTCTATATAGGTTTTTGCAGGATCTGAATAAAAATATTCTGTGCCCTTATCAGTCTTTATTTTTTTCAATCCAAAAAAGAAGATTTCCTTTGTTTTAAAGAACTTTACATTAAGCCCAAATATTTTTTTTAACCCGCTGAATTTTGTATTTACTATAGATATTCTATTTGGAGTTTGCCATGTTTTGCCTTGCAGATATATTGCAGATTCTAGTCCGACATACCATTTAATTTTTAGTTTATTTAAAACTCTAAACAAAATTTCTTTATCTTCTAATTCAAAGAAGTTTCTTGTTCTCTCATCAAAAGAGTTAATGTAATAAAATCCCTCAAAAATTCTTCGGATATATTTATGCCTTGCTAAATATTTTAACAAATCTTTAGGAGTTTTAATTTTAAATTTTTCTTTATATTCCTTTGAAAGCCCTACTATTTCTTCTTTAGATAATATCTTCCCCCGATTCAGCAGTGCTTCAAATATGGTATTTTTTATTGTCATAAATAGTATAAATAATGCCGATATATAAATCTTTCTCCTATTTAGAAAAGTGTCACTTTATGACACTTTTAAGAATAAGGCAATATTCACATTAAAGAGTCTCGTTTCAAAAACAGGCACTTTTTGACTATTTCTGAAACAACATAAACTATTACCTTATAGCAGTTTTAGAATACTGTTTTATTTTGTTAAATGCTCACATCAACTTCTTTTTCTTTAGAAGTTTAATTTGCTTATATCTTTATTTTTCAAAATATTTTCTCTTTGTTTCATCTTCTATTTTAATTAACTCAGAATAATGTGACCATGTTAATTTGGGAGACACTGTCTCCCATTTTATATACATTTGGTAAAATCTCCTCATTCTTCTAAGATTTGTTACATCAAATCCTTTGTTAAACTCACTCATTAATTCTAAACTGTTAATTTATAACATTTTTAGAATACTGTTTCATTTTTTCTCTTTATTCTTCTTCCACAACTCAATCAAAGACTTAACATCTTGTTCATCTTTAGGCTTGTCTTCTTCTTTAACTTCTTTAGCCCTAGCCTTGCTTCTCGCCATCATATTGCTATACATCATATCCCTTCTGGTTGGAACAGCCATACAACTAAAGAATAATTAATGCTTTAAAGAAGTTTCTATCTTCTAGGAAGTTTTAAATCCTTATACATTTTAGAATTTAAATGAGCAATGATAACAATTTAGTTGATGAATTTGAAAAACTACAAAACTTAAAAAAGGAAGTAGAAGCAAAAGAAGCAGAATTAAAGGGAGAAATTATTGAATTAGCCAGACAAAAAAACGCTGATATTTTATTTGGAACAAATAAAAAATGTTCAATTAAAGAATATACTAAAGTTATCTATCCTGAAGATAAAACTTTTTTTGTTGAGCTAATTAAAAAGAAAGGGTTTTATGATAAGTTTTCTTCTGTTAATTATTTAAAAATAGGTCCAGCAATCATTAAAGGAGAATTAGATAAAGAAATTATAGAGCTAACTAAAAAAGAAAAAGCATTTAGGCTTTCTTTGAAAGACATTTAAAGATAATTTGATTCAGGCGAATTAGTTGAAACTTCAGTTTGTCGGAATTTCCGACAGACTGCAAATGATGGGAAGGAAAGGTCGTAAATGGAAGCAAAAGAAAAAATAGAAGATGAAATAATCGGGCTTATTGAAGAGTTAAAAGAATATGATAATCCTAATGGGTATAAATTAGAATATGAAGATGTTAGAAAAAAATTAAACAAACCTATTAATGAAATAATAAAAAAAGGTGAAAAGGCACTAAACTTTCTTTATGAACTTTTAAAAAATAAAGAAACATGGAGCTGTCTTTTTGCATTAGAAGCTTTAAAAGAGATTAAGAGTGAGAAATCTATTCCTTATTTAATTTCATTTATAGAAAAGAATGATAAAGATTATTGGGAAAATTGCAATGACGCTATGGATGCTCTTATAGCAATAGGAAAACCAGCCATACCTTTATTGTTTGAAAGCGTAAAAAAGAACTTTGCAGATAAAAAAGATTATACTTTTTTAACAGGAGCTTTAACAGGCATAAAAGACGAAAGAGTGTATAATTTTATGGTTGAAATAACAAAGGATTATATAAAAGATTACAAAAAATATGATGATTGGTTTGAAATTTATATGTTTGTAGGAGATTTTGATAAACAGGAAAATAAAGAAGTATTGTCTATTTTAGAAGAACTATTTAAGATGAAGAACTTGTCAAAGCAGGAAATAATTGAGATTGAAGATACTATAAAAATTATCAGAGATCCAGAAAAGTATGAAGAAGAGACTGAAAAAGAGATAGAAAAGCTTAAAGAATATTTTAAGAAAGATAATAACCTTTTGGGTAAATCTAAAATTACTGATAAAGACCGAAAGGAATTTTTAGAGAGGTCAAGCGAAGCAGATGATAGTTTTGAAGCAAATTTTATATGCAATAACTGTAAAGAGAGGCAGAATATAAAAACTGGATTAATTTGGTCAATTGATAAAGGCAAAGAGAACTATTATTCTTTCGAATGTGAAATAATGTGCAAACACTGCCATAGCCATGATCTTGAATTGACTAAAAATGGAAAGATGGATATTCTTGGCAAACAAATGAGAATATTAGATGGCAGGGACACAGGTGTTTTACCAGTTAATAAAAAAATAATGATTGAAGACAAAGAAATTCAATATAATAAAGCTTACGAATATATATTAAAAAGGATTAAGGAAGAACCAGAAAATGGGGAGCTTTATTTAAGGGCAGCAAATACTGCTGAGAAATTTAATAAATATAATGAGGCAATAGAGTTATATGAAAAATCTATAGAATTAAATCCAAAATTAATTGCTTCTTATATTAATTTAGTTGAAATTTACCTTAATCGATTTGATTATTATGAAATTGATGATGCTGGAAAAAAAGCAATAGATTATTTTAATAAATTAATCAATCTATTTAATTCCCAAGATTATAACATGATTACAATTCGAAATAAAGAATTTATTCAAAATTTCTTAATTGAAAGTGCAAAAAGACTCGGTTTAGAGGTACAGGCAAGAAAAATTGGAAGAAATGAGCTTTGCCCCTGTGGCTCTGGAAAAAAATATAAAAAATGCTGTTTAGACAAAGAAGATGAATGAAACTTGCAAAACGTGCAGAAAGAAATTTGATTCAGGCATTTGGTTAGCTCCCCAATTTAAAGATGAAAAAGTCTTATTATTTTGCTCAGATAAATGCAAAAATGAATATATCAAAATGAAGCTTGAAAGGATAAAAGTAAATTATCCCAAATATTATGATAAAATAATAAAGTTTCAAAAAGAAAAAGGCGTTTTAGATTTTGATTTAAAGGGCAGGAAAAATGAATAAAAAAGAACTAAAATTTCTAATTTCAGAAGGTGAAGGATATAATCTGGAATTTAAAGAAACTTTTTCTTCAGAGTTAGCAAAAGAAATCTGCGCTTTTGCAAATGCAAATGGCGGAAAGATTATTTTGGGAATAACTGACAAAAAACAGATTAAGGGAATTGAAATTACAAATAGGCTAAAATCACAAATTTATGACCTTTGCAGAAATCTTGACCCAAAATTAGGGGTTACTCTTGATGAAATTGAAAATATTTTAATTATTGATGTTCAGGAAGGAACTAACAAGCCCTATTCTGCTAATGGAAAATTTTTCATGAGGCAGGGTACAAATTCACAGCAGTTAACAAGGGAAGAAATAAGAACATTTTTTCAGAAAGAAGGATTAATCTTATTTGATGAAAAATCAAATCAGAAATTTAATTTTGAAGCTGATTTCAATAAAGAAGCATTCAACCTATTTTTAAAGAAATCAAATATCAGCCAAATTCTAAGCAAAGAAGAGATTCTTAGAAATCTTGAGCTTTTAGAAAAAGACAAATTAAAAAATGCAGGAGTTTTGCTATTTTGCAATAAAATAACTAAATTTTTCTTAAATGCCCAGATTACATGTGTTTTATTTTTAGGAAAAGATAAGGTTAATATTCTTGATAAAAAAGAATTTAATAGTGATTTAAATTCAAATTATGAAAATGCAATTAATTATCTTAAATCAAAATTAAATACAGAGTATATAATTAAAACAGCTGGTCCGAGGGTTGAGAAGCTTGAAATACCTGAAGAAGCTTTAAAGGAAGCTGTTCTTAATGCAATTGTGCATAGAGACTATTTTTCAAATGCAGAAATACAAATTTATGTTTTTAAAGACAGAATTGAGATTGTAAATCCAGGAGGTCTTGTTTCTGGAATAAAGATTTCTGATTTAGGAAAAAAGAGCATTTCTAGAAATAAACTGCTTTTTGGTTTGCTTCAAAGAATGCATTTAGTTGAAAAAGCAGGCACAGGCATTTTAAGAATAAGAAATGCCATGAAAGAATACAAGCTAAAAGAGCCAAAAATAGAAACTGATGAAAACTGGTTTACTATAATTTTTGAAAGACCTGACTTGCAGAAAGAAAGCTATGAGCAAAGGTTTTATAGGGAAGAAACTTCGGAGAAAAGTGGTCAGATAAGTGGTCAGATAAGTGGTCAGATACTAACCAAAGGACAAGAAAGAGTACTAGACTTAATTAAACAAAATCCAAGAATAACCAGAGATGAGTTATCAGATAAATTACAAATAAATCCTTCTGCAATCCAGAAACATATAGAGAAGCTTAAAGAATCAGGTAAAATTAAAAGAATAGGACCTGATAAAGGAGGATACTGGAAGATAATAAAATGAAACAAAAAACTCAATTATTTGGCAACATTTCAATGACTGCTATTGATGAACTTAAAGACATGGACTTAGTCACAACTGAAAATGGCTACAATCTTACTGATGCTGGGAAGATTGCTCGACTTTAGGAGAGAAGAGGTTTAGATGGATTACAAAGAATTGCTTGAACTTGTAAAAACAGGTGAAGGATACACTATTGAATTTAAAGAAGATATAGGCTCCAATTTAGGCAAAGAGATTTGTGCTTTTGCAAATGCTTCTGGCGGGAAAATCATTCTGGGCGTAAAAGATGATGGAACAATTAGGGGCTATAATTTAACAAATCATGACAAATCCCAGATTCAGGATATTGCTAGAAATATGGATCCTGCATTCCATGTTATTATTGAGCAGGTTTTAGATTTAGCAATAATCTACATTCCTGAAGGCAAAGAAAAACCTTACACAGCAAATGGGCATTTTTATCTAAGGCAAGGCACAAATTCCCAACAATTAAAACGAGAAGAAATAAGAAGTTTGTTTCAAAAAGAAAACTTAATTCGCTTTGATAGAAAAGCAAATCCTGATTTTGATATGGAAAGAGATTTTGATAATAAAAAATTCAAATCATTCATCTCAAAAGCAGGAATAGATAATTCTCTTCCAAAAGAGCATGTTTTACATAATTTAGGATTAATAACAGAAGATAAACTAAATAATGCTGGAGTATTATTTTTCTCAAATAAAGCTTCAAGATTTTTCCTGAACTCTATTATAACTTGTGTTTTATATGAAGGCAAGACAAAATCTAAAATATTGGATAAACAGGATTTTGATGATGATTTTATCTCAAATTTTAATAATGCAGTAATTTTTGTGCTAAAAACATTAAGAACAGAATACATTATTGAAAAGATTGAAAGAGAAGAAAAACCAGAAATTCCTGAAAGTGTTTTGCGTGAATTAATAATCAATGCAATGACTCACAGAGATTATTTTTCTGAAGGAAGAGTTTTGATTGAAATATATTCTGATAGATTTGAAATTTCAAATCCTGCAAGGTTATTATTCAAAAAAAGCGAATTAGGAAAAATAAGCTTATCTAGAAATCCATTATTGGTTGACCTAGTTCATAGGCTCAGATTTGTTGAAAGAATAGGCTCAGGAATATTAAAAATACAAGAAATTATGAAAGATAAAATTATTTTTGATACTAATTCTGACTGGTTTTTTGTAAAAATAAAAAGGGATAACATTGTAAAAGACACTGTAAATGTCCCTGTAAATGTCCCTGTAAATGTCCCTGTAAATCGTTTAGAAAAAATTAAGGAAATAATACAAAAGAATAATAAAATAACAATTTCAGAAATTGCAAGTGAAATACAAGTGAATGAAAAAACTATAAAAAGAGATATTACAAAACTAAAAAAAGAATCAATTCTTAAGAGAGTTGGCTCTGATAAAACAGGATACTGGGAGATAATAAAATGAAACAAAAAACTCAATTATTTGGCAACATTTCAATGACTGCTATTGATGAACTTAAAGACATGGACTTAGTTGAAACTGATGCTGGGAAGATTGCGAGGTTGTAGAATGTTGGTTGCAGTAAAGAGAACTAATGAAAAGGATTTTTCACATATACTCTTATTGATTAATAAAGCGAAAGAAAAAGCATTATTGTCTGTTAATCAAGAACTAATTGCTCTTTATTGGGAAGTTGGAAAATATGTTTCTGCCAAAATTAAAAAGGCAGAATGGGGCGAGGGAATTATTGAAAATTTAGCAGATTATATTTCTGTGAATAATCCTGAAATTAAAGGTTTTACTCGCAGGGGATTATTTAGAATGAGGCAATTTTATGATACCTATGCAGATAATGCAAAAGTGTCGGCACTGCTGACACAATTATCTTGGACTAACCATCTTATTATATTATCAAAATCAAAAAGCAATGAAGAGAAAGAATTTTATATTTTGCTTTCAATTAAAGAAAGATATTCTTCAAGAGAATTAGAACGACAAATTGATAGTGGTTTTTTTGAAAGAACTATGCTTTCTAAAAAAGTCTCAACAGAGATATCACAATTGTCAAAAGATGTTGTTTCTACATTTAAAGATACTTATGTTTTAGATTTTCTTGATTTGCCTGCCAATCATTCAGAAAAAGATTTGCAAAATGGATTAGTTAATAATTTTAAGCATTTTGTTTTGGAGTTTGGCAAGGATTTTACGTTTGTCGGGCAGGAGTACAGGTTATCAGTAGGCAATAATGATTATTTTATTGACTTGCTGTTCTTTCATCGAGAACTTCGATGCTTAGTTGCATTTGAATTAAAAATTGATGATTTTAAGCCTGAATACCTGGGAAAACTTAATTTTTATCTTGAGGCACTTGACAAGGATGTAAAAAAGAAGCACGAAAATCCTTCTGTTGGTGTAATCTTATGCAAAAGCAAGGATAAAGATGTTGTTGAATATGCACTAAGCAGGAATATGTCAGCGTCTCTTGTTGTAGAATACAAAACTAAATTGATTGATAAAAAGATTCTAAAACAAAAATTAGATGAATTTTATCAATTAAGTTTTGAGGTAAATAAATGAAACTTAAACAATATCTAAAATATAAAGAAACCCCTTATATCACTGCTGAAGATTTATCGGTTTTATAAGAATAAACAAAAGAAATGTTGAGAAAAATCTCTCTAAACCATAAGAGTTAGGTTTATTAAAAGAATAGGACCTGATAAAGGGGGATATTGGATAATTTTAAGATAAGCAAAACTTATGAAGAGTGTTTAAATTAATTTAAATGCAAAAATCTAGTTAATATCCAATAAATAAAAGATAAAAAACAGCCAGAAAGATTTTTAGTTAAATGCTCACATCAACTTCTTTTTCTTTAGAAGTTTAATTTGTTTATATCTTCAAGATAGAAGTTTATTAGCCTCTAGATAGTATCTTATTTCCTAAGCATCCTTTTGGACATTTCCATAAATATTTACTTATTTCCTTTGTTTTGCTATCTACTACATTAATCATTTCTGAATTGCATTCTGGACATTTCACTCTATCTTTTAATTCTTCCTGCATTTCTTTTAGAGCATCAAATGCATCAGACTGAACTTTTATCTTGTCTTTAGGCATATTCTTTTTCCATTTACTATGTAGTCTCATTACAAAACTTTGTGTTTCTTCTGAGTAAATTAAATTTCTATCAAAAAACTTCCAGAATTCTTCATCTTTTTTCATTTTTCAATATTAAATGTTACAAAACCATCCTACTAGTCGATCCTGTCCACATGAGCAGGCAGGCACCATAAAGGACTTCGTTCGAAATGGATTTTAAATGTAACAATAAACTTTGTACGAAGAAATATATAAAACTTTACAATATTAAATTTTATCCCATTTTCTTCTTTTGGGATAAATATTAAATTAACAAGTTTTAAATCCTTATACATTTTAGAATTTCCATGGCTACTTACTCACATTCAAGAGTCTCTACATTTGAACAATGTCCTTTCAGGTATAAATTGCAATATATTGATCATTTAAAAGTTGAAACTCCAACAACAATTGAAGCATTTATGGGTGATTTAGTCCATAAAGTCTTAGAAAAGATGTATGAAGACAAAAAGTATAAAAAAAGAGTTGCTAAATCAACATTAATTAAATTCTATAAAGAATTATGGCAAAAAGAATATTCAGAAAACATCTTAGTTGCCAGAAAAGAGCTAACAGCAGATAATTTCAAAAAAATGGGTGAAAAATTCATTTCAGACTATTATGACAAATATAAAAATGATGACATGACTATTCTTGCTTTAGAAACTCAACAAATGATGACTTTGCCTGATGGAAACTCCTGGCATGTAAGAATAGACAAATTAGGCTGTAAAGGAGATGTTTACTATGTTTGTGATTATAAAACAAACAATTCAATGAAAGACCAGGAAGATGCTGATTCAGACAGGCAATTAGCAATGTATTCTTCCTGGGTTAAGGACAAGTTTAGAGATGCAAAAAAAGTTATTCTTTTATGGCACATGCTTACTTTTAACAAAGAAGTAACTTCAGAAAGAAATGACATTCAAATTAAAAAATTGCAAGAAGAAATAGTTTCTTTAATTAAAGAAATAGAAAAAGCAACAAAAGAAGATAATTTTCCAAGAAAACAATCTGCTCTTTGTTCCTGGTGCACTTTTAAAGAACATTGCCCTAGTTTTAAGCATGAATTAGTTTTAGAGAAAAAAGATATAACAGAATATAAGAAAGATTCTGGCTTGAAACTAGTTGATGAATATTCTTCAATTAAAGCTGAATTAACTGAACTTAATCTTAAAAAAGAAGAGTTTGAATCTAAATTAATTGAATTTTCTAAACAATTTAACTTTGATGTTGTTTACGGCTCAAATAATTTAGTAAAAGTAAAAGAAATTGAAAAGATTATATTGCCAGAAGAAAAGGAAGAGTTCATTGCTTTATTAAAAGAAAAAGGCATTTATGATGCTTGTTCAATGATTTGCTATCCTAAATTGCAATCAAAATATTTCAAGAACGAACTTCATCCACATGTTCATGGTAAAATTACAAAAGAAAAAGACTTTAGATTAACTTTAAGCAAGAGAAAGGAAGAATAGTTAAATGCTCACATTTGTTTCTTTTTCTTTAGAAGTTTATTCTGTTGATATCTTCAAATTAGATTGTTAAACTGCTATTTCAAATTTTAATTCATTTTAAGATAAAATAAAAATACGACTAATTTATTCATAAATTTAATGAAATTTAAGAATAAAGAAAAATCTATAAACATTAAACTATTCAAAATAATAGCAAAAAGGACTTAAAATGACTAAACCAATCGTTAACCAAAACGAAAACATAAGAGATTTAATGAAACAGATAAAGAACAAAGATTTAGTAATCCCTGCTTTTCAAAGACCGTTTGTATGGAATACTACACAAATAAAGGATTTAATAAGTTCAATTCTACAAGGATATTATGTAGGAATTGCTTTATCTTGGAAAGTTGATTTTAAGAATATACCATTAAAAGCACAACCATTTTATGGCATTGAAGGAGATATAGACTCAACTAAAAATTTTGCAATAATTTTGGATGGTCAACAACGTCTTAGCTCTC
>JAGVYZ010000028.1 GCA_018303025.1 Candidatus Woesearchaeota archaeon | reverse complement strand
GGAAGGTCTGGTCTCCTAATTTTGTTGTAATTTTGAATTCATCATAATTTGGTTTTTTGTTTTTGATTTCTTCTGGAATTTCTTTTTTTGTTTTTTGAGACCAGTCAAATGCCTGCATTATCAAATGCTGTGATTCATTTACTGTATATAATTCTAAATATGACATATTTACTTTTACATTGTCTATTTTAGCTGATGCTGGATTGAAACTTAAAATTTCATTTGGCTTTATTGGAATAGAAACTAGAGAAGATTTTTCATTTATTGAATATGGTGCTCTAAACAAATGCCTTGGTGAAATCAAGATTGTGTCTAGTTCGACTAGCTTAAATGGGTTGAAAATTCCATTTTCTTTTAATTTTGGAACTCTTGATTCTTTTTCCAATTGAGTTATTGTTTTGTTTTCTAACAATGCATTTGATAATTCATCCCTAATGAATTCTTCTAAGAATAATGCAATTGTTTTTGGACCATCTGGAAATAATTCTTTTGTTGGAATATTGTTTAATACATCTGGGAATGATTCATATCTTATTCCTATATGGAATCCACGATTACCTGAAAATTTAACTGAAAAATTTTTAATGTCATGAAACTTTAATGCTTCACAGACCAAATGAGCTGCTTTTTTTGAATATTCAAATGATTTTCCATCAATGTCAATCATTAAATCCCAGGCTATTCTTAATTTATCCAGGTCTTTTTTTGACATGCTTGTTTGATAAACATCTTCTTCATATTGTAGAATATCTGGTCTTTTTCCATAACCTTTTTCTCCAAACTTAATGCCTACTTCTCTGTCTTTAGAAACTGCTAATATTGCCTTTTGGACATCTTTTCTTGCATAGTGATTAAGGAAGTTCATGATGATGTTAAAAGAAGGAGTTATATAAAATTAATTATTGACTAATTTCTGTTAACTGCTTCTGGAGTTGGTTCGAATCTAATATAAAAGTCTCCATTTGCAACTGTTGTTGAGATGGGTCTAGAAGCAGAATTTCTGAATAATTCTATTGTTTCTTCATATGCAACATTTGATCTTGCTTTTATTAAATCAAACTCTTCTGGTATAATATATCTTCGTCTAAATTGATCTGTTGGTCCAAACTTAGTAATACCAAAAGAAGAAACTATAGCTTGTGAGATTACTCCTCCATTTACAAATCCATCTAGATTAGCACCAACATAACTTTTGGCATAATCCTCTGGAGAAGGAGATATTATACCTACTCTATCTGAAAGATGAAATAGATGCGTATGATAAATACTTAAATTTTGTTTATGCTCTTTTGAATAAAAAAATAGTGGTAAAATCTGGCTAGGTTCAGTTCTGCTTGAATCTAATTCAACCTCTCCCTCTGAATTAGTTTTAGTTCCAGTTTCAGATCTAAGTTTTATCCAAATACCCTCTAAATATGCCCACTCAGTTTCAAAATCTTTCTTACAATAATTTTCTTGAATGTGTCTTATACCTTCTTCTTTAGATGCTCTAAAGACTTCTTCATATATAGATATAGGCAGTTGTGATTGAATTAATTCTGGTTGTGGCAGAGACGAATCTTCGCTTTCTGCGCTAAAAGAGGTTGTTGAAATAGGAAGTATAGCTACTGCTAATCCTAAAGCTAATGTTCTTAAGGTTGTCCTTGGCGAAATTGTTTTTCTTACCATAAAAATAGATGAAAATTTTTACTATTTAAATATTACTATTTAATAGTTACAGTCCTTTTAGTATATCATTTTCTTTAGGTTGTGATAGTTTGTCAGTAAGGGTTGCACCCTTCACGAAGTAAGGACTCCGTCCTTCACGAACCTGAAAGTTTACGAACCTGCCATTGTTATTCACGAACCTGCTATTGTCTTGGCTTTGCTGCTCTGCTGGCTGAAATTGCTGGAATATTCTGCTCTGAAAGAAATCTGGCTGTTCCTGATGTGGAAATTATTTCATAATGTAAATCTTGCAAAGATTGTGCAAATTCTGAAATACCTCTTTTGTCACTAACACTTATTAAAGCTCTCATTTAGTAATAAAATTAGAAAAAGATTTAAGATTAATTATTTAGCTAGTTTCCATAAAAAATCAAAGTAAGTTTTGAAGCTTTCAGCAATTCTCTTGTTTTTGATCATAAAGACAAATGGCTTTTCTTCCCAAAGAAAAATATAAATATAATCCTCAAAAATATCAATTGAAGCTGGACTGACGAAGTTTTTTGGCATATACCTTACTTCTGTGAATTTTTCAGATTCCCTGTCTTTTCCTAATGTATTTTTAACAGAAGAATCTAAAATAATCTTTAACTTTTGTTTTTTAGCCTTACTTTTTAGATTCATATTCAATATAAAATTCCTTAATGATTCTAATTTAAACTGCTGTTCTGAGAAACCCAAAATGTATATTTCTCCATTAACTTTACAATCATCAATTATTTTTTTAAATGCTGTCTTAAACCCTTCAAAGCCCTCATATATTGCCGAAGTTGTTTCAAATTTTTCAGTTGTTTTTAAATTATTTAATTCTGGAAGAATTTTCTGAATCTTTTTCTTCCTTTCTTCTTCTATTTCTAAAAATTTATTTGGTTCTGCTGCCTGGAAATATTTGCCTTGTTTTTGAATATTATAAGTAACCAGACCTTTTAATATTAAAGAATTTAAGGATTCATAAACTCTTGAATTAGAGATATTAGTTTCTTTTATTATTGAACCTGTTGTTGTAGAGCCTTTTTTTAATAAGTAAGTGTAAATTAAAGATTCATTCCTTGTTAACCCTAATGATTCTAATTCTTGCATATTTTTTCTATTATTAACTTGTTTATAATCTTTCTCCTTTTAGGGAGAAATTAGATTTATATTATATTTTAATGTACTTACTTTATGGTAAATACAAAACCCAATATAGTAAAAGAATTTGAAGGAATGATTAAAGATAATGCAGTTAGTGGAACATACAGAGTAAATATTGATGGAATTCAGATTGATGTTTTTCCTTATGTATTTCCACCTTCTTCTCCTTTTTCAAGAAGCAGTTATGTTATTTACAATGGTATGAATAATTTAAATGGGGAAAGAGTCTTAGATATTGGAACTGGTACAGGGATACAAGCTATTCAAACTGTTTTAGCTGGAGCAATTGAAGTTGATGCTGTTGATATAAATGAAGATGCAGTAGAATGTGCTAGACATAATGTAAGATTGAATGGATTAGATGAAATAATTAAGGTCTGGCAAAGTGATTTATTTGATAGTATTCCTGAAAAAGAATATGATTTAATTGTAACTAATTTGCCAATAATGAACATGGAAGAAAAAGATATTAGGTTACATTCATTATATGATCCCGGGTTTATTTATCATGAAAGATTATTTAAAGAAGCTAAAACATATTTAAATTCTAATGGAAGAATATTCCTTAGCCATGCCAATTTACAAGAGGATGGATTTAGAAAGATTGGGGAACTTGCTAGGAAACATGGATTTTCATTTAGAGTAATAGAAGCAGTAAATTATTTCGGATACGAGTGGAGAAACTATGAATTTAGATTAGGAGGAGAAAAATGGAAATAATATTACTTATAACATGGATTTTAATTATAACAGGGTTTTCATTATTTGGAGCATGGTATGCTGGGAAATATGATAAAGCAGATGCTTTAATTGCTTTATATGTGGCTTTTGTTTTAATTAGCAATATTATAGCTTACAAAATAGTTGCTTTTAATCTAGGTTTTATTACTTTCTTTGCTACTGCTGCTACTTTGGTTTTTTCTGTAACTTTCTTATTAACAGACATTGTTAATGAAAAGTTTGGAAGAAAAGAGACTCATAAAATGATTTTTTTAGCTTTTATAACTCAAGTTGCTGTTGCATTTTTTATTTGGCTGGCTCTTAATTTAGAACCAGCTCCTTTTTGGGGTGATCAGGAAATATTTGAAAAAATATTGGGATTTGCACCAAGAATCATGCTTGCAAGCTGGATAGCTTTTTTGATAAGTGAGAATACAGATGCTTTTATTTTTTCATGGTTCAAGAAAGTAACAAAAGGAAAGCATTTATGGGCAAGAAATATTTTTAGCTCAATTCCTGCTATGGCATTAGACACTGTAATCTTTGTAAGTATTGCTTTTTATGGTGTACAACCTCTATGGCCTTTGATAATTGGGGTAGTTGCAATAAAATGGGGAATAGGGGTCATTAATATTCCATTTATGTATCTTAACAGATGGATAATGTATCAAAAGATCAAATAATTTTTTTATTTTAGTTACAGTCCTTTTAGTATATCATTTTCTTTAGACTGGGAACTTTGCGAGTTTTGTTGAGTGCTTTGTTGGGTTGATTGCTGATTTTGTGGTTGCTGATTGTTTTGTTCGAATTGTTGGACCAAAGGATGCTTGTTTCTTTTTAAGATTCTGTAAATAACATAAATAATTATTAAAACTAAGATGACTGCTAAAGGGATTAACAAAAGTTTAAAAGAGAATGATGAACCTTGAGAACCTTTACAGTCGGGATCTGATTCACAATCAGGGTCACAGGATGAATCTAATTTTGGATTGCAAATACCATCAGGTATAGAAGTTGAACAGTCTTCTGGACAGTATAAATTATTTTCAGCATCTGAACATGTTCCATCAGGGATGCAGGAAACTGTGAATTCTGCTGAATTTGAAAGATAAACAGCATCTGAAGATACTGATGTTGGAGAAATTGTATATGAACCTAATGATTTAGGTTTAAATGTATATTCTATTGTGCTTATTTTATTTTCTGGAATTTCAAGACTATATTTTAAAAATTCTGCCTGAATTCCATTAAGGTAAGTTATTTGATTTGGTTTTGATGGATTGATTAATTCTATATCAGAAGGAAGTCTTTCTTTAATTTCAAATGAGGAAGAAGGACCTTTATTTGCTATTTTAATTGTTACCTTAATCTCTTCATTAAAGTTAAAATTCTTATTAACCTGCTTTACCACTTCTACCTCTGCTGCTGCAATATTTATCAATAAAATAAAAATCAAAGTAAGGGTTGCACCCTTCACGAACCTGCTAAAATTTTTATTTTTCATATTCCCAACTCCTGTATTATTTTTTGAAAGAAATTAACTGAAACTCCCTTAACGTTTTGATTTAATTTGGCTCTTGTCCTCGATGTTTGCAATAATAGATTTTCATTTACATTTTCACAGCCATTTACTTCTGTTAATGATGGGCAAGGCATTTCTCCCAGATCATTATAACATTTAACTATGTTTTCACAATAATCATAACCATAAGGAACAGAACCCAACTTTAATCCATTATTGTTTCCTGTTGTATCTACTATTGTATATTTTTTATCTAATGGGAATCTAACCATGTTATATGCATGGTTTGATGCTTCTATTGTGAAAATTTCATTGGAAGAATAACCTATTTTTCTTAATAATGTAGTCATAGCTAATGAATAATCTACGCAGGTTCCTGTTGATAATTTTGTTAATGTTGCATGAGCAGGCAAATCAGTTAATGCTATATTATTTAGTTTAATATCATAGTCTGAAATCCATTTGCCTTTATTATTTTCTTGTGTTGCTTTGCAGGTTATTTCATTTAAGTTTAATGGGCTGTTTGCTTTTGGTATTGGTCTAGCTTTGTATAAATTATTTGGGTTTGTACATAATGAATCTACGCCTGCACAGCACATTTCTGCTTCAAAATAATCCTGCAAAAATATTGCATTTGCTCCTAATCCATTTATAATATATAATCCCTGGCATCTTTTTGAATTACCATTTGAATTTTTATTTGCTAAAATACATGCATTTGCTTTTTTCTTGTCTGTTAATATTGAACCATCACAACAGTCAATTGCTTCTTCTATTATTGGGTCTAATTCTTCAGAACAAACTTCTACTAAATTACAGGAATAATCTTTTGTATTAATGAATATTTCTTTTCCATCTGTTGAAGGCCATTTTTTATTACAAATTGTATCTTCTGGGAAATATAATGAGGAGGTTTCTTTGCATTTGTTTTTTTCAATTGCATTAATTATAACTGAATCTTTTGAAATTAAACCGAGGGAATCTTTTACTTCTAATTCAATTTCATAACTACCTATCTGGTCGAATTTATAACTTGTTATTTTACCTATTGCTATCTTATTATTGTTATAATACCAGGAATATGCTTCTCTTGTTGAGGGTATATTATCTTCCTGATCATAAGAAGAAGATGCATCCAAAACAATTATTCTTCCCTTTTGGACAACCTGATCTAAACCTGCATTGGCTATTGGAGCTGTATTTTCTTCGAACATTCCTGAACCTACTGCATCTTTGGAAACTTCTTCTAAAACAGTTGCACCAACATTAATTCTTAATGTTGCCTTTGTTTCTGAAATTCCATCTGAAACTTTTAAGGTTATTCTTACTACTCCTAATCTTTGCGAGATTTTTTTACAGAATAATTTACTTTGTTCTATCTTACAATCTACTTGTTCCTCAGGGTAATCTAAAGTATAGACTAATGGGTCATTTTCTGCATCATAAGATATTAAGGATAAATCAAGAATTTGAGAGAATTCTTCTGTTCTTAATTCAAATATATCACTTGATAATGTTAAGGAAGGTGGTGTATTCAATTCTGCCAAAGATAAATCTTGGACATTTGCCTGAAATTGAGTTACTTGTTCTAAATTCCTATTTGCTTCTTCATATGAAATCCTGGATGCTATTGTTTTTGTACACAATGACAAATCTAAACTACAATTAGAGTAACACTTTAATGTTCCTGAAGTATATCCCTGGGTAATGCATGTTTTTCCATTTAAATATGAGGAGTCACATTGCTCATTATTTTCTATAATTGAATTTCCACAAGTAGATGAAGTTGTTTTTGCTGCACATACATTATTTTTTATTTCACATAAATTTAATTTTGAACAGTCTGTCACTGAAAGATACTGGCATTCATTTGGATTTTGAATATAGGAAAGTCCTGTGCATATTCCATCACCGCCATAATAAAGACATTGGGAAAAGGATGAACATTGAGCTTGGCTTGAAATTTGATTGCAATTTAAAGAACATGATGAAAAATCATAATTAGAACATAAAGAATTACATT
>JAGVYZ010000044.1 GCA_018303025.1 Candidatus Woesearchaeota archaeon | reverse complement strand
AAAATGATTTTTCATCTTTTTCTTCCGTTTGTTCATAAATTCTATAAACTTCCCTTCGGATACTCACTAATCAAAGTAAAGTAAACTCATTATTCAAAAGTGTTTCTCTAAAAAATCATATATCTTATTTATTGCTTCAGTTCGACATTCGTCATTGAATCTATGTTGACCATTCTCGATAAGTATTATCTCTTTATCCTTTGAATGTATGGAATTAAATAATATTTTTGCATCCGAAACAGGAATCACTTCATCTTTTAATCCATGAATCACCAATGTGGGAATATTTATTTCCGTAAGAAGTCTAGTGGTTGGATAGTCCATATAATCTTTAATGAATTTTTTCTTTTTAATAGCAATGCTCATGTCTTTTTTTACTTTGCCTGTGAAAACATGGTCTTTTAGTTCATAAGTTGTGCCTGCTACTTTGTTAAAATTAAAGAGATTGTTTAAACCATGAGCTAAATGATAGGGAGAACCGGTTACTGCTATTGTTTTTCCTAATGAATTCATTTTATTTATTAATTCAATTGAATAAGGATAAAGTTCAAATTTTTCTGATTTTATAAATAATTGAACTAATTCTTTAATCTCAGAAACTGTTTTTCCCTTGATTATATTTCCATATTCTTTTAAGATTAATTTAGCCATTGCTTCATAAGAAAGTTTTGAAGAATGATACAAGGATAAAGGATGCATGAATTTATCATAATTTTCTTTGCTTGTATATTTTTTATCATATAGGAATTTTACGAAATCTGACAATGAGAAACCTTTTACTAAAGTACCATCTACATCAAAAAATGAAACAGTGCTTGTTTCTTCAAAGAATGATAAAATATAATTTCTTAATTGCTCTGCTATTTCAGAATTTTTGAACAATAAAACTTTAATATCATTTTTTGATTCATAGAATTTTTTATGGAATTCAACAACATTTAGTTTAGAGATATTTTTTGTTTTTGAATAAAATAATTCTATATCTCTCTTTAAACTGTCTGGAAAAAAAACCTGCATAACCAAATCATCCATAACATAAATGTCTGAATTGTCTGAAAAATCAACACCGGTTTTTATTTTTACAAACATATTCCTGTAATAATTTGCACACCAGTTATCTATGACTGTAGAGTTTTTTACAATTAAATAGCACTTTACTTTTGTTAATTTAATTGCATTTAATACCCTGATTGATTTTTCTGAAAAAACAACAGGTGATCTTAAATGAGAGGACTGGCTGCAATAAGGAAAGCTTTGCTGCTTGGACAGGTAAGAGTATTGCATTTCTTTCCTGAACTTTTCAGCTTCTGCCAATGACTTGAAAAATAATGTTTTTATGTTACCTTCTGGTTTGATAGGAGTAGAATCTTTTTTTGAAAAATAATTGTCCTCTATTGATTTTATTATTTTAGATGTTTTATCTATCCAAGATAAGTTAATCAAATATTTCTTTTCCTGTTTTTCTAAAATATTTTCATTATGGAGCTTGTTTATTAATTTATGAACTGACTGGTAGGAATGATTGTAATGATACTCTGCTCTTAATTTTGCATAAATCTGTTTAGTTGTTAATGGAAAATCTGTTGATAATATCTTGATTACTAGGTCCCGTGTTGATTCCTGGTTCATGGAATGGTTGAGCTGGAAAAAGAGTAAATAAACCTTTTGGTTGATTATTGTTTAACTAAAATGTTATATATGTAGTTTTTCTTTTGAGAAAAGAAAACCTACGGGAAAAGAAAAGCAGAATGAAGAAAACCTACGGGAAAAGAAAAGCCTGGGGGAAAAGAAGGCAAAAAGAAAAGCAAGATGAAAATAATATGCATACAATGCAAAAGCGAACTTGACCTTGATTTAAGGCAGAAACTTGTTTCTAATGGATGCGAGGCAAGAGTACATTTCAATATAGTTGAAGTTATATGCGAAGAATGTGGAAAAGCAAATTTCATGAGTGTAAGCCCAAAAGCAGTTGAAGTGTTTAATGAAAATCTAAAAATGATTCAATTTTAGTTTTTCTTTTGCGAAAAGAAAACCTAAGGTAAAAGAAAAGCAGAATGGAAACCTAAGGTAAAAAAGAACATTAGGAAAAATCTAAGGTAAAAGAAAAGCAGAATGGAAACCTAAGGTAAAAGAAAAGCAGAATGGAAGATGAAATACAAGACTAATTTAAGGGAAGTTGAAAAGAATATAAAAAAGGCTAAATTTGTTCTTAAAAAAGAAGAAAATGATAAAGATATTATAATATGTGTAGTGGATAAGCCTTCTTCAAAGAAAAGTCTTAATAAGCAAAATTTATATAGGAAGTAAAAGTAGAATTAATATGCCCCAAGAGAGTATAACAACTGCAGTAGATTCTTTAGTTAAATTTGTAAAAGAAAACAAAAAAGTTTCATTGAATGATGCTGCTGTTAAATTAAAAATTCCTGAAACTATTTTAAGCGAGTGGGCTTCATTTTTAGAGCAAGAAGGAATTTTGGAAATTGAATACAAGTTTACTACTCCTTTTTTAATTGCAAAGGGTGCAAATGGATTAAACAAGGATGAAATAAACAAACTTATTGAACAATTAAAAGGCTGCTTGGAATTTGTGCAAAAACAAAAGATTAAATCTAAAAGCGGCATAAAAAATGAAGCAGACATTAAAAAAATACTTACAAATGGGAAAAATGCAGATGTTCGTGATATATTATATGCTCAAAAGTTTTACCTGGAAAAAACATTAAAAAAAGCAATTGAATTAGTAAGTAAAAATGCAATAAGCAAAGAAGAAATAGATGATTTACTGAAAAAACACGAGATATTCAGGAAAAAGGTTAAAGAAATTTAAATTTTAAATAAAAGAGGTGTAAGCTTTTCTTTAGGAATAAGCTTCCTGGAAAGAAGCTTAAGCAAGAACTAAAGAAAAGAAAAAATAAAAAAGATGGTTGTAAAAGAGAGTTATCAGTTTTACTCTGATAATATACCTGTAGAAATTAATATTAATTCGGATCCTAATGAGTTTGTACTAATCTATGAAGTTAAGATTTCTCAAATAAGCGCTAATACAGAACTTATTCTGGATAAAATAAGATTTGAGCTTATAGACAAGGTTGATTTAGGAGTAGCTGATATAACTAATCCTAAAAGATATGAAATAATAAAAGAGAAGTTTAAGGATGTTATTATTAGCCTGATAAAAAGATATTTTCCTGATTTAGATGATAAAAGCACTGATTTTTTTACAACTTATTTAATGCATAAAAGTTTTGGCCTGGGAAAAATTGAATTATTATTAGATGATGCAAATCTAGAAGAGATTGTTATTAATAATGCAGAAGAACCTGCCTGGGTTTATCACCATAAACATGGATGGTTGAAAACGAATATTTTTCTTAAAAATGATGAGATGATTAAAAATTATGCTGCTATTATTGGAAGAAAAGCAGGAAGAAGCATTTCTTCATTAACACCATTATTAGATGCCCAGTTAGAAACAGGAGACAGGGCAAATGCTACATTGCATCCTATTTCATTAAAAGGAAGCACTATAACATTAAGGAAGTTTGCTGTTAAACCTGTTACTATGACTGATTTGATTAATAACAGAGCAATTGGGTTAAGTGCTGCTTCTTTAATCTGGACTGCTGTTGAATTTGAAATGTCATCACTTATAAGTGGTGGTACGGCGACAGGAAAGACGACCATTCTAAACGCTGTATGTAGTTTTTTCCCACCAAACCAGAGAATAATTTCTGTTGAAGATACTCCTGAAATTAAATTACCTAAATATTTGCACTGGATTCCTATGGTAACCAGATTGCCTAATGTTGAAGGAAAAGGTGAAATTTCAATGCTTGATTTAATTGTTAATTCATTAAGGATGAGACCTGACAGAATAGTTGTAGGAGAAATAAGAAGAAAGAGGGAAGCTGAAACATTATTTGAGGCAATGCATACTGGTCATTCTGTTTATGCAACTTTTCATGCAAATAATGCTGAAGAGACTATTAACAGGTTGACTAATCCTCCAATAGATGTGCCTAAAATATTATTGCCTGCTATTTCCATGAATATTGTTATGTACAGAAACAGAAGAACAGGAATAAGAAGAGTTTTTCAATTAGCTGAAATTACTTCTGAATCTAAGGCAAATGTTTTAATGCAATTTGATTTTAAATCAGACAAATTATTGAATGCTAATCGTTCAATTAAATTAATGCCTGACTTGGAATTACAAACTGGTTTAACACCCCAGGAAATAAGCCAGCAATTAAAAGAAAAAGCAGAAGTACTTGCGTGGTTAGCCAAGAAAAATATTAATGAGGTAGATGGAATAGGAAAAGTAATGGCAACATATTATACAAGCAAAGAGAACTTGCTAAAGTTCATAGGTAAAAATGCTTAGTCAGAGATTAACTAGGAATTTTCCGGATTTGAGAACTTTATTAGCGCAAGCTAACCTAAAAGTTACACCTGAAGATTTTATTGCTGATTGCTTAAAAAAATCTTTAATGGTTACTGTTGGATTGAATATAGTCTTAACTTTAATGTTATTAAAATTTGAAAAAAGTTTAGTATTATTAGCTATTAGTTTACCTGTTATATATTTTGTCATGTTTTTTTATTTTATGAATATGCCAAAAACAATTATCAAAACCAAGATAAATGAGATTGACAGAGAAATTATTTATGCTGGAAGATTTTTATTGGTTGAATTAAGTGCTGGTGTTCCGTTATTTGAAGCTATGAGAAATGCTTCAAAAAGCTACAAATATATTGGAAAGCATTTCAATGAGATTTTAGAAAGACTAGAGATTGGGATGCCTATTGATAAGGCCATAGATGAAGTTTTAGAAATAACACCTGCTGATAATTTCAGGAAGATAATGTGGCAGATTAATAATTCTTTAAAGACTGGCGGAGATGTTACTATTGCATTAAAAGCAATTATTGAACAAATTTCAAAAGAACAAATGATTGCTATTCAGAATTATGGGAAGAAATTAAATCCATTAATAATGTTTTATCTGATTATGGCTGTTATTTTTCCTTCATTGGGAATTGCTATGCTTGCTTTATTAGGCGGGTTTGTTGGAAATATAAAATTAGAGTTTATTAAAGCAGAACCTCCTTTTGTTGGAACTTTGTTTTTAATAATGATGTTTATTTTATTCATGCAGTTCATGTTTTTATCAATAATAAGAAGCTCAAGGCCGGGTGTTGAAATTGAGTAGTACTGTTGAAAGGATATTTTTAAGTAAAAATAGGATAGAGAAAATAAGACACCAGTTTATTTTAGCTGGAATTAAAACAGGCATTGATACTGTTATTAAAAGATTGTTTTTCTTTAGCTTGGGTTTAGGGGTAGTTGTTTTTGCTGCTTTATTATTAATTTTTGAAGTTTTGAAAGGTTCTACAAGCCCTGTTCTTGATTTGATAATTTATTTTTTAACTTCTATATTTGGAGTGTTTGCTTTTTTACTTATTTTAATTTATATGTATGTTGTTGTTAAAAAAAATTCAAGGAAAAAACAAATTGAAGAATTGTTAAGTGATTATTTGTTATTAGTTTCTGCTAATGTAAGTGCTGGAATGACAATTGACCAGGCATTGTGGTATGCTGTTAGAAAAAGATTTGGAGTTTTAGCTGAAGAAATGGAGATTGTTGTTAAAAAAACAATGTCAGGAGAAAGATTAAATGATGCTTTAATTGAATTTACTGAAAAATACGATTCTGATGTTTTAAAGAAAACATTTGTACTTTTATTAGAGGGAATGGACTCTGGAGGAGAGGTTTCTGAACTTATTAATAAAATTTCATGGAGTGTAAAAGAAAACCAGATTATTAAAAAAGAAGTTGCTTCTTCTGTTGCTTCTTATTCAATATTTATTTTATTTGCTGCTTTAGTAGCTGCTCCACTCTTATTTGCACTTTCTCAGAAAATAATTGTTATTATGAGCGAATTAACTAAAAATTTAGATTTAAGCTCAATTGCTTCTGTTAAAACACAGATTCCTATTAATTCAATGGGCGGAGGAATAAATGTTACTGATTTCAAAAGATTTGCTGCATCTTCTTTAGTTATTACTGCTACTTTTGCTGCTATGATTGTATCTTCTGTAAAAACAGGAACAATAAAAGAAGGTTTTAAGAATATTCCAATTTATATTGCTATTTCAATGATTTTGTATTTGCTTATTTCTATGGCTATGGCTGGATTGTTTGCTGATATTGGCGCTTAAATTAATTACTATTAAATGGTTTCTTGAACTTAGAAATGTTTATAAAGAAAATTAGTTAGTAAAAGATATTATAATAAGCTTTTCTTTACGAAAGAAAATAAAGAAGATAAAATCTTCTAACCTTCAGCAAAACTGAAGACTTCGGAAAAGAAAAACAAAAAGAAAAAAACGAGAGGTGGAGCACAATCAGCCATGGAGTATTTAATGACTTATGGTTGGGCTATATTAGTAGTTCTAATTGCTTTAGGAGCATTGTTTTATTTAGGAGTGTTTAATCCAAAGACAAATAATGTTTGTAGTGCATCTGCTCCAATAACTTGTACTGATGTAAAAGCAACAGGTACTAGTTTAATTTTAAGTGTAGGTTCAACAGGAACTACTACAGCTACAATGCCTGCATTTGGTTCTGTAACTTTAACTGAAGATGGAGTTACTAAAACATGTACTGTAGGACCAACACCAGATAATGTGATAAGTACTACAACCATCGGATTAAAAACTTATACTTGCCCATTTACAGGTGCAAATAAGAAATTTGCAGGATCTGCTGTTGTAACATATACCCCTATTGGCGGACAATCACATACTACAACATTAAGTTTTTCAGGAACAGTAGAATAAGTTCCTTTTTCTTTTATTTTAATTCTTTTTTTTGATTAAAACTTAAAAACAAACTAATAATAAACTTCAATTATCCTTGCATTTACTTTGTAATGTTTTATTAATTTAAAAATATCTTCTGTATGCTCTATTGGAATCATGATTGAACTTTTACCTAGCTTTTTTCCATTAAACTGCTCTATTAGGCCAGAATAATGCTTGTTATTTACTTTAAAGCCATAAAGTTTATTCAAAAAAGCACCTCTGTTAAGCTTAATGTTATCCCATGCAATTATGGAATATTTTAAACCTTCAACCTTACTTGGAAGATACTTTCCATATAATAATATACCTGTGCTTTCAATACTTTTCTTTAAGTCCTTCCAATTGTCAATATTTCCTGTAATAATATTTATTTTATTGTCTATTCCTTTTGTTTTAAAAATTAAAGCTTCTCTGCTTTTATAAAAATCTTCTATAGTTTTTTGAAGCTCTTCTGAGAATTTCTTGCTTTCTTTTTTAATTTCCACAAATAAGTCTATATCTGAATCTTTAGATGCTTCATTTCTTGCTACTGAGCCGAATAAGATGATTTTTTTTATATTTTCAATATCTTTGAAATTGCTTAAAAGATAAGATACAAAATAAGAAGCGTATGCCTTATGCATTTTCCACCTTCTTTTTTAGTTCTAAAAATAAATTTATTTTTTCTTTTAATTGTTCTTCTAAAACTTCTTTCATTATTTCTTCGTTTTTCATTTTAAGACAAATGACTTTAAATATTAAGACAAATGACTTTAAAAACTTTTTGATTTTATTAAGACAAATGACTTAGTGATATTAAGACAGATGACTTAAAAGAAAAACCTTTTATAGTTTAAATTTACTTTAAAATTAATGAAAGGACTATTAATTAACAAAGAGAATGACATAGTCATAGCTGACAAAGTAAAGATTTACACTGACTTTTTTCATAAGACTAAAGGATTGATGTTTTCAAGGCCATTAAGAAAAGGGGAAGCTATAATTTTAGTAGCTGATAATGAAGGTGTAATGGAGACTACTATTCATATGTTCTTTGTGTTCTTTAGTATAGATGTTGTTTGGTGCAATGAGAAAAAAGAAGTTGTTGACAAGATAAAAGGAATAAAGATGTTTACTCCTTTAATTGTTCCTAGTAAACCTGCTAAGTATGTTATTGAAATGAAAAAAGGTGCTTCCAAGCATACTTTTATTGGAGACAAACTAGACTTTTAGTACTTTTTCTTTCTTAAAGAAAGAAAACCTACGCTAAGTAAGGGCTCCAGCCTTCACGAACCTGCAAAAAGAAGAGGAAGATATATAAAGCTTTAATAAATTAAAAAAGTGACGTACAAGTGAAAGTTTATGCAATAGGTGGGTATTCTGAAGTTGGGAAAAATATGACTGCTATAGAAGTCAATAATAAGGTTGTTATATTTGATATAGGATTATATTTACCTGCTATTTTAAGATATGAAGAAGGAGATGCTCATTTACTGCCTGCTGAAGAATTAGTAAAAATTGGTGCTATTCCTGATGATTCTCAATTAAAAGGTAAAAATGTTATTGGTATTGTATTAAATCATGGACATTTAGACCATATTGGAGCTGTTCCTTATTTGGCTAAAAAATATAATTGCCCTATATTTGCTACAAGATACACTGCTGAGATTATGAAAAGTTTAAATGAGGATAAAAATGTTAAATTAAAAGTTAATATATTGCATAATAATTCTAGTGTAAAATTAGATGAATTCAAATTAGAATTTATTCATATGACTCATTCTATACCTGAAACATGTTTAGGAGTACTACATACTTCTGAAGGAAAAGTTGTTTATTGCAATGATTATAAGTTTGATAATCATCCTACTATTGGGAAAAAACCAAATTATGACAGATTAAAAGAGATAAGCAATATAAAATTACTAATAATGGATTCTTTAAATTCAAAAGTTGAAGGAAAAACACCTTCTGAAAGTGTTGCTCGAGAGTTATTAAAAGATGTTATGCTAAATGAAAATTTAGATGGCTCGTGTGTAATAATAACTACTTTTTCAAGTCATATTGCAAGATTAAAGAGTATAATTGAGATTAGCCAGATGATTAAGAGAAAAGTGGTATTTATGGGAAGAAGCCTGGAAAAATATACAACTGCTGCTGAAAATATTGACCTGGTTAAATTCAGCAAAGATGTTGAAATTATAGGGGTAAGAGGGGAGATGAAAAGAAAATTAAAAGAGATTCAAAGAAACAGGGACAGATATGTTTTAGTTGTTACTGGTAATCAAGGAGAACCTGCTTCTGTATTAACAAGAATGGCTGAAGGTGAAATGGGATTTGAATTTAGTCCAAGAGATATGGTAATATTTTCCTGTAGAACAATTCCTTCTCCTGAGACTATAGATAACAGGGCCCATTTGGAAGGAATATTAAAGGAAAAAGGTGTTAGGATGTTTAAGCAAGTTCATGTTTCCGGGCATGCTGCACAAGAAGACCATAGAGATATGATTGATTTACTTAAACCAGAGCATATTATTCCTTCTCATGGTGGTTTTGATGTTACTTTGCCTGTAAAAGAGTTAGCTTTGGAAATGGGCTACAAAGAAAATAAAATTCATGTTCTAAAGGATTATGAAGTTATAGAGATTTAGCTTTTCTTTGTAAAGAAAACAATTGGAAAAAACCTAAGGTAAAAAAGAACATTAGAAATCGATATGTTTTTAAGATTTTTTATATAATAATTTTAATATTTAGGAGGATTAAGATGGTAGATAAAGTAGTATATAGAACTGGATGTTTAATGAGTATTGCGGGTGTTGCTGCATTAGTTGCATTATTTCGAGTAGGTCCAATTGATTTAACAAGAACAGTTTATAATCAAATTATAGGTGATGGAACTGTTTTGAAAAGAGAACTTTTAAATTATTCAAGAAGAGACATTCAAAGAAAAGCTCCAGGCTATACCCCTGCTCAGATTGATAGTTTATTAGCTCCTGAATTAAATGCTAAAATACAAGACGAAAGAATTAATCCATTAGAAATAAGCATGGAAAATCTATGGGATGCTTCTGAAGAGCATGCAAGAACGGGTTGGGAAAGATGGATGTGGCCTAGTTTGGATTATTCTAATTCTAATAGTAGTTGGGAACCATTAACTCAATAATTTTATTTTTTTTATTTCTTTTAATAACAAACAAGAATTGCAAACTTCTTTTAAACCAAAAAACTTATAAATAAGTCTGACTTAGTTAAACTAAGGTGAAATAAAATGGTACAAGCACTAGTTGAAATTGATGAAAATACAAACAGAGTATTGAATGTTGTTAAAGCTAAATATGGCTTGAAAGATAAGGGAGAAGCAATACAAATTGTAGTAGAGAAATATATAGAAGAAGAGAATGAACCTGATTTAAGACCGGAATTTATAGAAAAAATTAGAAAAACTGAAAATCAAAAAGGAATTAAGTTTAAATCTATAAATGAATTAAGGAAGAGATATTCTTAATTAATTTCTTTTAATAATAAACAAGAGTTACAAACTTCTTTAGAAGAAGGTTCTTTGCAGATTTTACAGAACTTTAATTCACTAATTTTTTTGTATTTTTCTTTTAACAAAGGCAATGTTTCTAGGAAAGAATTGACTAATGAATTTTTTGTTCCTGGATATTTTGCTTCAAAGTCATTTAAGAATGATTGAATATCGTTTCTATATGAGTAAATTGCATTTGGACATTCTATATGTTCTATCCTAAATCCTTTTAAGAAAGCGTATATTGCTACCTCTTTTTGAGACATTAAATATAATGGTTTTATTCTTGGAATGAATTTATTGCTTTTTACTATTCCTGTTATTGGACCTAATCTTGCATTTATTGCTGTATTATTCTTGAATAAATTCATTAAAATGCTTTGAGCTTCATCATCTAAATTATGTCCTGTTGCTAGTTTAGTAAAATTTAATTTTACTGAATATTTATTTAATAAATATCTCCTGAAAGTGCCACAAATATTGCAAGGAGAGGTATTTGTTTTTTTAATCATCTGGTCTAATGTTAGATTAAATTCTTGTTTATATGAGAAAATATGAAGTTTAATCTTGTTTTCTTTGCAGAACTTTTTGGAGAATTTTACAATT
>JAGVYZ010000019.1 GCA_018303025.1 Candidatus Woesearchaeota archaeon | reverse complement strand
AAATGCAAATCTGAAGTTAAGAAAATTTTAGGTTCTTTTTCAAAGAATTCTTTAAAAAATTTAAACATAAACTTAGATAATTATCTTAAATTTAAATCTTTTTAAACTTCTATCCTGCAGATATAAGCAAATTAAACTTAAGAAATAAAAGCAGATGTGAGCATTTAAAAATAATTTTAATTATGGCAAATATGCCACAATTGGAAACTAAAGTTTCAAACTAACCACTTTTGAAACACCATCAGTCATAGAAACACCATAAACAGATTCAGCTTCTCCAATAACAGAATCATTATGACTAACAACTAAATACTGTGCTTTCTTAGAATACTGAGCAATTAATTTAGATAATAATTCAGAATTTCTCTTATCTAAAGCAGCATCAACTTCATCAAATAAGTAAAAAGAAGCAGGCATATACTCTTGTATAGCAAAAATAAGAGAAAGTGCAGCAAGTGTCTTCTCTCCACCAGAAAGTGATTTCAAATCTAAATATTTATTAGTATTTAACCTAACTTTAATAGCAACACCATTATTTTCCTTTAATGGCTCTTCCTCATCTTCTAATTCTAAAGTAGCATTTCCTTTTGTAGTTAAATTAGAAAATATCTTAGAAAAATCACCAGCAATATTTTTATATGTCTTCATAAACAAACCTTTCTTTTTAGTCTCAATCTCATTAATTAAATTAAGAACATCAACTTTCTCAACTCTTAACCTGTCAGCCTTTTCTTTTAATACTTCAAATTCAGTAAATATCTCATTATAAACTTCCAAAGCTCTCATATTAACATTACCCATCTTAGTCATTTCTTTTTCCAAAGAATTAATCTCTGTTTTCAATGAATCAATATCTAAACCTCTTTTCAAAGAAACATCTTTAAAATTCTCAAACTCATCAACTATAGTTTTTAGTTCAGCATTAATTCTTGCTTTATCAATGTTAATATTATTGAAACGAGCATCAACCATCCTTATTCTTTCTTCTTCTCTAACTAAATTAGTCTCTAATTTTTGTATCTCTAAATTAACCTTGTCTCTTTTTCCAAACAAGCTTCTAAATTGATTATAGAATTCTTTCTCTTTCTTCTCTTTATCTTTTAATTCAATATTGCCATTCTTAATCTCTTCTTTTACAGAATTTAACTCTTCATCAAAATCATTTAATTCCTTATCCTGAGAAACTAATATATTCTGTACTTTAGCAAGTTCAGGCATATGTATTGTTTCTTTCTGGTCTTTTAAGGATTTCAAATCAGAACTAAACTTAATAGTCTCTTCTTTTAATTTAGCTCTATTTCCTTCAAGTTCCTCAAGTTTCTCTTTTCCTTCAACATTAAACTTCTGTTTCTTATCCTTCAAATTAGTTAATATTTTATCCAAAGAATTAATCTTAACATCCATTTCTTTTAATAAAGAAGTATATTCCTTAACTTTAAAATTCAATTCATTTCTTTCTTTTTGTAATCCCTCTAAATCAAAACCACCAAAAGCTTTCTCAATCTTCATAATCTCCCCTTCAAGATTGCCTTTCTCTTGTCTTAAAGTAGAAATTAACTCTTCATTCTTCATTCTTTTATTTTCTAAAGCAGTAATCTCTTGTTTAAGTTGAGAAACTTCATTTTCAAGTAAAGCAATTTTGTCATCAGAACCTTTTTCTTTAAAGCTTAAACCTAATGATTTTCTATGTCCACCAATCATTGCACCAGAAGTTTCAGTTAGGTCTCCCTCTAATGTAACCATTCTTGCTTTTCCTATGCCAACATACCTGGCTGTTTCAATATCATCCACAACTAAAGTGCTTCCAAAAACATATTCAAAAGCAGACCTGAACTTAGGATCAAACCTAACTAAATTAATAGCTAAATTAATAACACCTTTCTGTCCAACTAATGATTTTACATCAGAAGATTTACTATTCATTTTATTTAGTGGCAAGAATGTAGCTACCCCTAATTTATTCTCTTTCAAGTATTTAATGCATTTAGCAGCTACAGTATCATCTTGAGTAACCAAGCTTAAAATTCTTGCACCAGCAGCAACTTCTAAAGCCATCCCATACTTAGGATCAGCTTCACCTAATTTGTGAATAGTATTGTAAACTCCTTTAATTCCAGAATTTAAGATTTTATCAACAGCTAAAGAAGCAGATATTTTCTCATTAGCAGAGAAATTTTTAATATTTATTTTAGCTAATTCCTCTTCTTTTTCAACAACCTCTCTTCTTCCCCTACCTAAAAGAGAAGCATACATTGCATCATCATTTAATGCTTTAGACAAAGCAGCAGTAGCTTCTTTGAACTTCTTCCTTAAATCTTTATTATCTACATTTTTGGAATTAGCTAATTTTGAATCAATCTCATTTAGTTGATATACTAATTTATCATTCTCTCTTAAAACTCTCTGCTGTTCATCTTTTAATTTCAAAAACTCATCCTGGCTTTTGTCTAATGAATCATAATCAGTAATATTGTTTTTCTCTTTAAACCTTAAAATCTCATTCTCAATCCTTTTCAATTCTTTTTCAGAAACTTCATTTTTCCTTTCTAAATTATTAATCTCTTTCTCTAATGAACTAATCTTAGCATTAGTTTCATTATGACTAACCCTTAACTGTTTCTTCCTTTCATTAACTCTTTGTATCTCATTCTCTAATATTGATATCCTGGATTCTTTTTTAATAATAGATGTTCTTAACTCTTCAACAGAATGATGTACCTCTACCTGCTCTTTCTCTCCTTTAGTATCAATCTCAGCATTTATTTTTTTAATCTCATTCTTATTATCAACAATCTCTGTTTTCAAAGAATCGATCTTTTCTTGTATTTTGCCTTTCTCTTCCTCGCTTTGTGAAATTCTTTTCTCAATATCGTTTTTCAACTCTTCCTTAGCTTTAATCTGCAAATTAAGCAAAGTAGCTTTATTCCTCTTAATCTCATCCTGAGCTTCTTTATACCTTAAAGCATCATCTCTGTCATTCTTTAATTCTTTAAGGTAATTTCCTCTTTCTTTTAATATAATGTCAGCTTCATTTAGCTTAACATCAACTTTCTCTAATTCATGAAGAGATTTCTCTTTTTTCTCATCATAAACAGAAATACCAGCAACTTCCTCTAATATCTTTCTTCTTTCATATGGTTTCATATCCATAAAGTGTACAATATCACCTTGTAGAACAATATTATGTCCATCAGGGTCAATTTTAGCAGAATTTAATAAATCTAAAATTTGCTGTCTTGTAACAACATCATTATTTAGTCTATAAACAGAATTTCCAGACTGTTTTATTACTCTTGAAACCTTAACCTCTTTCTCTTTTGAAGCAAATTCATGATTAGTATTGTCAAAAGTAATAGTAGCAACAGCTTCTTTGGCAGGATCTTTAGACTTCCCGCCATTATAAATCAAATGAGGTGATTTCTCAGCCCTCATTGCTTTTGCAGAGCTTTTTCCTAAAACAAATGTAATTAAATCAACAATATTGCTATTATGCACAAATATCCCATTTCCAATAAAATTATGATTTTCAGGAATAGTTAAATCATAAACATATTTTTCTTCTTCTACTTCTTTTACTTCCTTAACTTCATCCCAGAAAATGTCAGATTCAGCCAGATAATGCAAAGAATTCATTACTTGTTTTAATTCTTCTAATCTCTCAGTTACAGTCTCTTTAATGAATTCATAAAAATAATTTAAATTCTCTTCTTTAGGTAAAAACTTTCCAGAAGCCCAATGTGTTCTTACAACCTGATTACTTAAACCCAAAGAAGAACTTGCACTTCTTCCAGAAATATGCATATTGTCCATTAAATTAATTAATCCAAAGACTTCTTTTTTTATTCCAAGTTTAGAATCATACAAAAGCATTAATTTATTGTCTAAAATAGGCAATATTTCATTTAAACCATTTCTTGTTGGATTGCATCTGTTTTCAACATAAGCAGATAATTTAGGATAATCTTTCCTTAATAATTTGACTTTTATTCCTAATAGCTTTACAGCATTTTTAACTAATATATTAGTCTCTTTAGGCAATAAATCAACATTTGGATTTGCAATAACATTTTTGTTTAATAATAATTCCAGATTTTCTTTTTTATGTTGGCATTTTAAAGGAATATTCATATAAAATTTCTTTATATTCTCATAGCCGTAAATATAAACATAAAAGTATTCTCTTTTTGTTTTATTTATAGTATTACTTGCACAGCACATTCTTTTCTTTACTTTGGATAAAATTCCAAATCTTAACAATAATCTTTGTACTTGATAACTTAATTGCTTGCTCTTAGAGCAAAATTCAATTATAGCTAAATCTTTTCTAACACTTCCATCAGTGTCAAATAATCCAGCTAAAAAATTTCCTACCACATTCAAATCTGATTCTAATATCTGATTAGGAATAAATTTATTTTCTGCATTAAGAGATCCTGAAAATAATTTTTTTGTCCAATTAAGAAGTGATTTATCATACCAATATAAATCAATTGTATTTCCAGGCTTGTAATGATTTTTTTTAGTTTTTATCTTAAACCTATTGTCTAAGATTTCTATCATATTATTGATAATATTCTCATCCTGATTTGTAAATCTAATAATTCTCTCTGAAATTACTCCATCACCAATAAGAAGTCCAAGTAATCTTCCTTCATCTTTATCAAATCCAGTTTTGGAATTAGTAACTATTTTTCTTGGAGTTACAATATAATCATGGACATTAATCTCATTAATTAGAACACTCTTTAATACACCTTCCTTGAAAACCATGACCGGATGACATCCTGTTGCTTTTACTTCTTTTCCGCTTCTTGTAGCTATTTTATATAACTTCTCGCCTTCTCTTTTAACATATTTAGCAATTTTAATTTCCTCTGCCTTCATTGTTATTGGATTTATAGAAATTATAGAAAGATCATCACCATCAACATAAATTCCATCTTTTAATGTTTTTATTTCCTTAGATTCTTTTAACTTGTCTTCTACTAATTTACCTATTTCTATCTCTTTTCCATTAGATAAAGTAACTACTGTATCGTAAGACAAGCTTTTTCCTGCGCCATTTGGTCCTATAATACAATTATATCCATCAGAAAACATTAATTCAGTAGGTTTTGCAAATGATTTGAATCCTTTAGCATATAAGCTCGTTATTTTTGTCATTTATCACCACTATTTTTAATAAACTCTTCTTTTTATTCTTTCCCTTAAGGCTTTCTTTAAAAGAAAGGCTTACTTTTTAAATATTCCCCTGTTATAATCTCAGCCATGCTTCAATAATCTTATAATTAATCTTAAAATCATTAAATACTTTTTTTATTTTAAGAATCTCATAAGAGGGAATTAAAATTGCATTTGAACCTAATTTTAAGCCCTTGATTTGTTTCAAAAGACCTTCTTGCTCATAATTACTACTGCCTTTTTTTAAACTATAACCAAACATTATTCTTATAAATTTCATTTTATTCTTTCTATGCAAATTACTTAATGAATAATAAAATAAATAATTATGATTTAAACCTTCAGGATTTTCTTTGTATTCTCCATAAAGCAAAATTCCAG
This sequence comes from Candidatus Woesearchaeota archaeon, assembly GCA_018303025.1. GTDB lineage: Archaea > Nanobdellota > Nanobdellia > SCGC-AAA011-G17 > GW2011-AR20 > JAGVYZ01. The sequence goes on along the minus strand of JAGVYZ010000019.1, from coordinate 37,024 downwards.
AGCTTATAATCTCCTCCTTTATGTTCTTCCAGGTTTTATCTTCTAAATTTCCAGCAATAAAGCTTATAGGAAGTTTAATATTTTTTAAAGCCCATGTTTTTTCTGATTTTACTTCAAAACTTTTTAATATACTTTTCAGTTTCTCTTCTATCTCTTTCTCATCTTTCTTTTCTTTAATATTAAAAAATAAGTCAATATCGCTTTTTTTGTCAAAAGTGCCTTTTGCAACAGAGCCAAATAAAATAACTTCCTTTATTTTTTCCTTAACTTCATCTTCAAAAACCATAGACAAAAAGTCATAAACATATGCAATTATCTCTTTCATTCTTCTTCCTCCAGTTTTTTCAGTTCAAATAAATTTTTTATTGCAGAATTTACAATATCTGCTTTCTTTTCTTTTCCATAGCATAACCTGTTAAATAAATTTAAATACTTTTCTGTGATTTATCACATAATTTATGTTATAAGTAACATAGATACTTATCATATTGGCAAGGTTTTAATAAATTCATCTTCTCCAACATGTATAACCTCTAATTTATTTATATTGCCCTTTAGCCCATTTTTTATGTCCAAAACACTATTCCTTAACTCTTCTTCATTCTGGTAAAATATCTGTATCATACAGTTATAATCAGAAATCCCAAAAGAAACACTATTTACATATTTATGCTGTTTGCTATACTCACTAATCTTGTGCATTTCTTTTTTATTCAAAATTTTTAGATTAAATCTTATAACAGCAAAATAAAATCCTAGTAATTTCATATTAAACTGGATTCTGGAACCCAAAATAATGCCTTTATTTTTTAATTGCTTCAGTTTATACAAAATTAATTCAGGAGACATTTTGACTTCTTTAGCCAAATCAACAATCCTTATCCTGCTATTTTTTTCTAAAGCTTTTAATATCTTAATTTCTTCATTATCTATTTTTGCTTTTTCATTTTTTCCAATTAAATTATAATTTTCATCCTTGTATTTTCCAAACATCTTGATAGGAAATAATAACCCATTTGTTATTATAAAATAATCAGACTCTTCAATATCTTCTTTAAATTCATTTAATAGATTATAATAAATTTCCTGGAATTCAACCAGATCATAAACAACCATAGTAATAAAAAAATCATAATTAGAAACAATATCGCCAAAAGAAATTACATTTTTTATTTCTTTTAGTTTATTGATTAAATTTTCATTTCTAGTCTTAGTTTTAATAAAAAGATTAATAAAATAATTATAACCTAAAGAGTTATAATTAAAAATAGTAAAGTATTTTTGTATAACTCCATCTTTTTCATACTTCTTTAGTCTATAATCAACCTGGTCTCTTGAAATCCTGCACTCTTTTGCTATTTTAGTTAGGGGCTCTCTATAATTATGATACAAATAAGCTAGCAATTTCCTGTCTGTTTCATCCAGTTTCATATACTGGTAATTAGTTAGTTATTTATAAATATTCCTATTTTACTAAACTAATTAGCTTTTTTATTTAGGTTTTAAGGAAAATTAAGAAGGAATTTCTATATATAACATAAAACTATAAATAAAGGTGAAGAAAAATGGAAAAATATGAACTAAAGGAGATAACACCAGAGAATATATTGTGTGTACTTGGAGGATGTCCAGCAATTTACAAAATAAAAAAGTTAAAGTAAAAACTAGTAAAATAAAACTAGAAGATACTTACTTAATAATTGGTAAACTATTTAAACTATTAAATCCAAAAGACTTTGGATTGGAAAATAAGGTTGCTAAGGATGAAGTCCTGATTAGTGTTCCCAAAGAATTAATAGATAATAAAAGAAAGTGATAGGAGAAAAATGAACAGAAAAATAAAGTTATTAGGTAGTATTAGTGGATTAGCATTAATAGCTTCAATCCCAATACATAATTTGGTTAGCACAATTCCAACAATATTAAAATATGGTTTTCCTGAAAAAATATACATGGAGTCTCAGTTTAGTGTAAATCCAATATTTTTATTTGATTCAAATAAAGATAATAACCCTGAAATTGCTCAGGAAAATTTTATAGCATGTGGTATAACACACGGAAGTCCATGTTACCTAATTGCAGGCAAAGTAAGAAGACCAAATCAACAGGAAATAGCTTATTTTCAAAGATGAAGGTATAAAATATACCAAAAGAAGGTATAAATTAATCCGAAAAGTTTAATAGCGTTTATAAGTTTATACAAAAATGAAAAATTCGAATTATAAATTGTTAATAGCTTACGCAGAATCATTTATAGCATTTATCCTGCCTAAGCTGGAAGAAATAAACATAAATGAAATAATATTATTTGGTTCAGCAGCAAGAAATGAAGCAACATTAGAAAGTGATATAGACTTATTCTTTGATGTAAAAAATAAAAATGAAGAAAGAGAATTAAAAAACAAGATAAAAAATGAATTGAAACCTTATTACAATTCAAAATTCTATGAAATATTCTCTTTAAAGGGCATAAAAAATCCAATAAATATAGAGGTTGGAAATTTGGACAAGTGGAAGTTAAAAAGAAGCATCATTAGTTCTGGAATTTTGCTTTATGGAAAATATAAAGCATTGCCTGAAAAAACAAAAGGATATACTTATTTTAACATAAAACCAATAAAAAATATAGCAAAAAGAAATAAGATAATAAGAATCTTGTTTGGAAGAAAAGAAAAATCTTACTCTTCAGAAGGTATATTGGAAAAAATAAAGGGAAAACAATTAACTCCTTTATCATTTATGGTTCCTTTGGAAAATTCCAATGAAATAATAAATATATTAAACTTAGAAAAAATTGATTATACGCTCTTTGAATTCTGGACAGACCAAAGTCAATGATTAGAAACCTTTTTTAAATTAACAAATATTAAAGATTACATGTTCACCTACCTAATAATATTTTTCATTATAGCAGAACTTTTCCTATTATACAAAATAAGGAATAAACCATTAAAGAACTCAGTTTTAACCTTAAACATTCTCTCCTTAATCTTATTACTAGCTGTTTTTTACTTTACTCAAAGAGAATTTCTATTTAATTTAGACATTAAAATTAACCAATTAGATTTCAATTTAGCATATAAAACATTAATGATATTTTTCACAAACATAGTAAATACAATTTCAGTAATAATAATAGCATTAATATTATTAGCTTTTTTCATAAAAAAGAAATATTACATTAGGGCAAGAATCTTGTTTTATTCATTAATAGCAGGTTTATTCTTTAAAACAGTAATTAAAGAATTAATACAAAGAGCCCGTCCAATGAATATGTTAATAGAAGAAACAGAATTTTCCTTTCCAAGTGGTCATGCATTGTTTGCAGCATTAATTTTTGGCTTCTTAATCTATGTTTTCAAAAATGAAATAAAAAACAAAATAATAAGATATTCATTTATAATAATAAACATTTTATTAATGATTACAATTTCTTTCTCAAGATTATACCTAAAAGTTCATTGGTTTTCAGATGTTTTAGCAGGATTTTTCCTAGGTATTTTCATCTTAACTTATATTATCATCTTAGAAAAACAGTTTAAATTAAAACATCATTGATTTTCATCTGAATTATTATTTTCTTTTATACTGTACACCATCCCAGACATAAGAATAATATAACCTACTGCAGCTGTTCCAAAACCCATGTACATTCTTCTTTCATAATCATTTTCTGTTAATGTTTTTTCAGCTAAATTATTTTTAACTCTTCTGGATTCATTAAGAGTATTGATTATACTAGAAGTCATCCCGCCAGCAAACAAAGTTAAACCAATAAGCAATGTTAATTCAAATCTTTTAGGGCTATATTTGCTCATTCAGTTTAAACAAAGAAAAAACTTATAATATTAACTATGTTCCTTAGATTTATCATTTAAATCCATGCCAACTAAACCAGCAGTAAAAATTACAAATTCTAAACCAAGAACCAAATAATTAACAATGTCTTCTCTTTCTTGTTCTTTACCTGTTTTATATTCAGGTAACCCCCCTAAACTATCCAAAGAAACAGTAACTCTTCTTCTAGATAGTTCATCAGAAGAATTCTTTAATTTTCTAACTAATTCTCTTTCCAAAGATAAAATATTAGCTGGTTGAGAAGGAGATATATAAGCTATTTTTACAAAAGTTCCAGCAAACAAAAGACCTGCCAAAATAGCAGTAGCAAAAGAACCATATTTAAAATAATTACTTCCATAAACCTGTCTTTTATTCATATTAAAATTAATAAGAAAAGAACTTAAAAGTTTATCTAAATCTTGTCCTGTTTCTTAAACTTCCCATGATAAGAAGTATTGCTCTCAGTCCTCATTAATAATAACTGGCATATCCTTGTTCCTGCTTTTAATAAAATATCAGAATTACCCAAATTCTTAATCTCTAGAACCTGCTTGTTATTAACACCAGGTTTTATAATAGATGCACTAACATGAATTAAAACCCCTAATCTTGCAAACCTGCTCCTTCCTTCTAAAAGACCAGCAATATTCGAAGGCAAATGTATTTTCTCTTTAGTTATTCCCAAGACAAAATCACCTGGTTGTATTATTAATTCTTTTTTCTTCACAACTTTAGAAAATTTTTTGTAATCAGAATCTAATTTAATTAAATCTCTTTTATCAAATATCCTAAACTCATTATCTAATGTTAAATCAATAGAAACCTCATTAATCTGGTTTTTATTTAAAGGTTTTATCTCTAAATTTCCAAGCTTGATTTCTTCTAAAATCTCTTTTTTTGTTAAAATCATTATTATAATAATTTAATATCAGAATTTAAATATTTCTAATACAACACATAAATGTTTATATAAACCAAATATGCTAAAAATACATGAGAACATTTGCAAAAATAGCTGCAATTTTTTCTATAATTGCAAGTTTAACAGCAGCACGAGTCGCTTCCAGACAACAAGAACAAGCAAGACCTTCTGTTTCAGAAGTTTTCTCTCAACTAAAAAGAGGAGAATTAAAAATAACAGAGTATAAGGCTAATTGCAGACAAGGATTAAATCAAATTGGATATACAGTGCATAGTTTAACATTTACACCTTCTGATACTTCTGTTACTCAAATTACAGTCCAAGCTGATTATCATCCGCCAGTCAGTATTTGCACAGACACTCTTACTTTTTATGTTAATGGTGCTTGGTATCCATTAAACCAATCTCCTAGAAATTTTCCAGATTCAGTTAAAACAAGATTCGATTCAGAATTACAAGCAGCAAGAAACCATCAATAAACCTTAAGGTTTCTAATAATTAAACGAAATGCTTAAAATAGTTTTTTACATTAATTGATAATGAGAACATTTGCAAAATTCGCAACAAGTTTAACACTCGCAGTTAGTTTAGCATCTGCAAGCATAGCATCAGATATTTCTTCTGTTTATTCCCAAATAGTAAGAGGCAATCCTCGTTTGGATGTATTCAAATATACATGTCCAGGCCAAATTGATTCAACAAACAAGGGTTATGATTTGACATTCTTGCCAAATGCAAGTACATTAACTCAAGATAAAATAAATGTCAGGGTTTATCCAACAAGGTGCACATTTGCAGAAATATTTCAAAATGGAGAATATGTCTTGCCATTTGATAATTCTACTCCAGATAGTGCAAGAACAAGGATAAATGCAAATTTGCCTGTAGAAGCAAGGCAATAATTTTTCTTTTTATTTAATTTTATAAGGATACTTCAAACCATGATAAATAATAAATCCATAAACAAAAAGGATTAAAATACTTAAAATAATTAAAAAAACTATATAGTTTAAGCCCAAACCTAGAAATAAGTAATAGACTAAGATAACCAATATAAGGATTAAAACTTGTAAAGACATATAGATTAAAGTAACATTTCTTCTGAGAGTTTTAGGCATAATCTCTTTAAAATTTGAATAATATATCATGCCTACTATATTAGCACCAATAATCCCGCCTATAGCACTTGCAATAGTGCTATCTGAATGAAAGATAAATTTAATGATTAACCAGATTATTAAACTAACAATAATGCCTATTACTAAAAGTAAACCAGCTAAAATCCATTTATTTTTTAACAAGTCTTTATTCATTTAGATAACCAAATAGTAATAAATTTATAAGTCTATCTTTTTAATAAGAAATATGGACTTTTACTCAGGATTAGCAAAAGGATATAATAACTTATACGAAGAAGAACAATTAAAGAAATTGAGAGTGATAAAAGAAAATATGAAGATTATCCCCCCTTTATTAGATATTGGCTGTGGAACAGGCATTTCAACAAAATTCTTCAAAGTAAAAGCAATAGGCATAGACAATAATAAAGAAATGTTAAAATTAGCAGGAAAAAACTGTATAGAAGGCAATGCAGAATCATTAAAATTCAAAAACAAGTCATTTTCAACAATAATCTCAGTTACAGCATTTCAAAATGTAAATAATTTAGAAAAAGCAATAAAAGAAACAAAGCGAGTATCTAAAAACAATAACATTTGCATTACTTTTTTAAAAAAATCAAAAAAACTGAATAATTTCAGAAAATTAATGAAAAAACATTTTAAAAATATTAAAGAAATTGATGAAGGAAAAGATATTATTTTTATAGTCCTTGCCTAAAAGATTTTAAAAATCCATAAAAGGGGTTTCTTATTTCTCCAGGCAAGTCCCGAACTACTTCGACTGAAGCATAAGAACTTAATCCCTTATACCAAACAATTATTTCTCCATGTCCCATTGAGTTTACATTAAAAATAGGACCGCCATTAGAATCTTGCCTGGAAACATTATAATCACCTTCTTCACTTCTATCAATTCTGCAAGCAACACCAGACAATCTTGCTAAAGTATCTGCAACTCTTCTTGGTGTACACCAAAATGGAACACCTGTTAAAACCACTTCACTATTATGTTGATGTATTTCAACTCTCATTCTTCAATATTATCTTCTGTATTCTCTTCAACTTTCTTAGGTCTTCCTCTTTTTTTCTCTTCATTAACAGGTTTTTTTACAATAACCTCTTTTTTCACAGCATGTTTTTTTTCAACTTCTTTAGTATGCCTAACAATAAGTCTTTTCTTTTCTTTCTCTTTTCCCTGAAGTGTTAAGCTTTGCTTTTCCCTGAAGGCTTTTTCTAAAAGGCTTCTGCTAGAAGAACTTGTTCTTTTAAGGCTTTTATCAAGAGGCTTCTTCTCTTCCTCGTCTAAATCATCTAAAAAATTATTAATTTGTTTCCAGTATTTAGCTAATATAACAATTCCAATTAAGCAGATTAAGCCAATTATAATATAGTTTTTATAAGCAAGTAGATAATCCTTCCAATTAATAGAATCTTTGAAATAATAAGCTAAAACACCAATTGCAATCAATCCCAATATCCATCTTCCTATCCTATAACCGCCTTCTTCCTCTTCCTCAAGTTCAAACTTTTCTTCTTTTGTTTCTTCTTCACTATCAGAAGCAATCATGAAGTAAAGCAATATTCCTAATATTAAAACACCAATAATTACCCCTATTATTATCAAATTTCTCTGGTTAAAAAAAGATTCTTTTTCTTCAGCAATTTGTTTAATTAAAAACTCATTATTAAGATAAGTTACAGAAACATCCTCTTTCCCATCTTGATTTAAATCAACTTTAATAGTCTCATTATTATCTAAAGAAACTACAACAGGATCAGATTTAAAGACAATTGTAGCACTCTCATTATCCATTTCAACAATCTCAAATGAATGTGTTTCATTTCCAATAATAAATGAAGTATTAGCTTTAACCTTTACACCATTAGCATTTAATTTAACTGTTTTTACAGGTTGTACTTTGGTTTCATTTTTAACTTCAAAAGTAAACCATCCAGTTATTTTACTCCAAAAAGAAGTTGTATTAGAAGAAACAACTTTGCTTTCTGTTCCAACTTTAATATTAAGTCTTTCTTCTTTAATTAAAGTATTATCCTCTAATTTAACTTTCAATATTACCTCATAAACACCTTCTTCAACTGATTTTGAAGGTGCAATGTATAAATAAGTATTAGCTGATTTTCCATGTTCTATTTCTAAAATAGAAGGATTTACCTGTACAAAATTAGTGTTTCCATTTAATTCAAGTAAATATTTTCCATCTTCAAAACCATTATTTTTCAAAGTAACAGTGACTAATTTTGAAGAATCTCTTTTGACATCAATATTTTTATCAAGAGTCAAACTAACACCATAGCAATTGATTTTGTCAACAACAGTTATTGTTACTGTTTTTTCTTCTTTCAAATTATCATCTTTGACATTAGTAACAGTAATTTGAGTTCTATAATCTCCTTCTTTTAGATTTTCAGGATTTAATCTCAATAATACTTTTTTAGTCTCTTTGCTTTGTAGAGTTATATTCTCTTCTTCTATCCAGTCATAACCGCCCTTAATCATAAAAGTTTCAGCAAATTCACCTGGATTTTTAACTTCAATCTCTTTTGAAGAAACAAATGCATTGCAAACTTTAAATTCAGAATCAACATTTAAATTAACACCATAGCATTTTCTAATATCAACTTTTAACTCGCCCTCTTTTACAATATTATTGTCTTTGGTGCTTATTTTTACTTTAGCAGTAAAGTTTCCAATATTAGAGCCAGGTTTAATAAGCAAGTTAACACTCTCTTTTCCTTTTTGTAGAATAGAAACTTCATTCTTCTCAACATTAATCCAGTTTACACCATCAACTTTAATTTTGAAATTATTATCATAAACACCTAAATTAGTAATGTCTAATTTTAAGGAAGTATCTTCTTTCTCGCATAAACTCAAATAGCTTTTTTCAAGATTAGCATCAAAGCCATAGCATTTGTTTACATTAATTAAAGTAGTAAAACTAGAACTAGCATCGCTATTCTTGGAAACAACATTTAATGTTAAATCAAAAGCACTTTCCAGATTGCATGGAGCATCAACATTAACAGTAACTTCTTTTTCTTCATTAGCATCCAAGCTAACTGAATCAGAAGCTAGTTTAGCAATATCTTTTCCAGAGCCAGTTAAGCTTAATGTATAGGTTTCAGTAAACTTCCCATTATTCTTAATCTTAAAGCCAATTCTTTCACTCCCGCATTCGCAAATATCCTTTACAGTCTCAGCTTTAATTTGCATTGCATGGCAATCCTGCACATTTAATGCATAATTTGCTTTTTTTACAGTTGCACCATCATTAACAACAACATTTAAGTTATAATTTCCAGGCAAAGTTAAAGAAGAAGGTGTCATATAAGTGTAAAATACTCCATTTGACTGGGCATTTAAAGGAACAGTTGTAGAAAATGAAGCTCCATTTCCTTCTTGGTTAACAGAAAATAATCCAGAACCTAAAACTTTAGTTGTGAACAAAACAGTATTACCCTGACATACAGTCTGTTCTAAAGTATCAGAACTTAAAGTAAAATCAGCATTTACGTTTATAGCAAGCATTGCAAAAATCATTAATATTATTATATATTTACCATTCATTTAAAACAACTCCCCTTTATTACTCAAAGAAAGTCATTCCTATTTAAAGTTTATGTAATTAGAATATATTTAATAGCAAATATCAAATTTTCTTTTCTTTTTCAAGACTTTTTCCAAAAATGTTTTCTTTTTCAGAACTTTTCTTTTCCTAAGTGTTTTCTTTATCAGGGTTTTCTTTTACTCAAGAAAACTTTAGTTTTCTGGAGTCTAGAAAGCTTTGCTTTCTCGACCAAAAGAAAAACCTTATGGATAAAGTTTATAAATTTAACATCAAAGTGAAAGAGCCTAATGAACTTTAAACTAGAAACTTGGCTTGATAAATTGTCTTTTCTTAATATCCTGACTTTATGGATAATAATTATCTCGGGTTTTGGATTAATCTATCATTTCTTTTCAAATGATTCATCTTTTTTGCTCTCAACACAAACAGAAGAAGTAATTACCAAGTTATCAACAGATATATATTTTAGTTTCATAACAGCAACAACAACAGGTTTTGGAGATATAATTCCATTAGGTTTTTTCAGAATAATAGCAATAATCCAGGTAATTTTGGGTTTATTATTACTTGCATTAGTAACCTCAAAATTAGTCTCAATTAAACAAGAAGTAATTGTATCTGAAATCTATGAAATCTCATTTAATGAAAGAATAAGTAGAATAAGATCCTCTTTATTGTTATTCAGGCAGAATCTAGCAAGAGTTTTTGAAAGATTAGAAAACAAAACAATAAAACAACACGATATAGAAGAAGTCCAATCACATATAACCCTATTTGAAGACACATTAAACAATATTCATACAACAATAAGCAAATCAAATAAAAGCAGATATACCAGAAAGATAGATACATTAAACTCAGAAATAATCCTAAACAGCATAATAAATTCATTTGATAAATTGAAAGAATTAAATATTTTGTTAAATCAAAATAAGCTGGAATTAAATAAATTCTCAATAAACAAAATAGAAAGCTGCATGAACATAACAGATAATATTTTCAACAAGATTCCAGAATTAGATGTTCTTCCAGAATCATTCATAGAAGACTTAAAATTCAATAAAAGACTATTATTTAATCAAATAAAAGATTTAATAAAAAAGTAAAATTAAATTACTTTGCTATACTCATCAAATATTGGTCTAAGTAATTCCTCTGAATCAATTAAAAGACCTGTTTTTTGCCTTATTTGTCTTCCTACATCATATTTGAATTCTACCCAGTTTCTAACTTTAAAAGTAATTTCTATTCCTTCTCTTTCAATATCTCCTAATCTTTTATTTCCCTTAATAACTTCGCTAAATTTAGAAACAACATCTTCTCCTACACACAAAACTCTATTTCCTTTTGAATCAACTCTATAATCTCTTGGAATTTCATCAATAGCCAGATTGCCTCTGAAATCATTTCCATCACTATAAATAGCTTCAACTTTTGTAAGTCTCAAAACATATAAAGAATAATTATCAACGTGGGTGTATTTAGTCATTGGATTAAAAACAAGATGCATGGATTTAGGATAATTAAACGATTCTAAAGGTGATTTTCTTTCTTCTGCCATTTTTCTCCATAAATAAGTTAAATAACAATCAAGTAATTTTCATGAATATCTTGATTGCCCACTCCTTTCATGCCTGGATTATATTTTACAAATAATGGCCCAAACAAATATTTAAATTCTCTAGGTTTTATAACGCTTATACCTTCTTTTTCCAATGTTCTGTTAATAGCTATCATGTCTAAAGATTGTATAGCTCTGTCTAAATCATTAAAAGGATGTAAGTCTTGTCTTGCAGAATAAACTTCTACATCTTTGCCATCCTTTATTATATCCAAGAAAACATCTCCTTTCACAAAAAAATTAAAACCAGGACATCTATATCCAGAATTTGCATTTGTAACACCAACTACAATAGAAACATCATCAGAAGCAAAGCAAACAGCAAACTTTTCAGCTACTGTTTCTACAATTCTTTTGGGTTGTCTTCCTCTTGCCATTTTATCTCACTTTTGTATAAAATTTAAATAAAAAAATAAAAAATTCAGGATTTCTTTATTTTTCTTTCAGGACTTTCTTTTCCTAAAAGAAACCTTAGTAATAGGTTTGTGGTTTGTCGTTGTCTTCTTTTCTGGAAGGAGTTGGAACTTCTACATTTCCATTATCCTTTCCTCTTGATAAAGCAACAATTATTCCTAATATTATTAAGATAACCAATAATATTACGAAACCTACTTGTAATCCTGTCTTGAAAGTAGCTAAGTTGTCATCACTTGCTTTAGCTTCTAAATTTAATTCTTGTACCATTTGTCCATTTTCAAGTAATTTTACACTGAACAAATTAGTTCCTTGAATATTGTCTTTAGCAACTAAAGTTAATTTAACATCTTGTGTAGTACCAGCTCTAACAGTAATCATTCTAGGTTCAACATTTGCGCTTCCAAATGTACTTACACCTTCAACATTTACTAAAAATGTTCTGTCATTCTTTCCTAAGTTAGCTACACTTAATTTATATTCAACAGTTTCTCCAGCTTCAACATTTTTGCTTGTTGAATCTGCATTGAATATTAAATCAGATGCAATGCCTTTTTCTACAACTAAAGTGTATTTCTTTTCAGTAAAGTCATTTTTTCTATTAAAGTATGCTCTTACTCTTAATTCATAAGTTCCAGCAGGAGCATTGCTTAAGTCTATAATAGGTAAATTTACTTTAGCAGTAGAATCTCTTGCACTTTCATCACTATCATCTTCTAAAGTGTCAGGATATAATTTGTCTATTGAATCTCTTACGCTAATTCCTAATGCAGGAATGCTTGCTTCAATAATTACATTCTTTTCAGGTTCACATGAAGTAACATCTATGCAGTCACCCATATTTTCAACAACAGCTGAAACAGATAAGTAATCTCTAACACTTAAACCTGGATTTATAATTACATCAAATAATTCAACAGCATGTCTTTTTTCTTGTAATCTTATTGGAAAAGTATCTAAAGCAAGATCTACTCTTTCACCATCTGCATTTACATCTATAGTAATAGAAGTATCTTCAGAAGCATCAATATCACTTGGTATTTGTAATTGTAAATTAATTACTCTTGAACTTCCAGCATCTAATTTCATTAAAGCTGAATCCTGGTCTATTGGTCCGCCATATTCATAAGAAGCATCTAAAGAAGCTCTTATTCTTAAATCAGCAACATTAGAATCAGCTGAAACAGTTACTCTTACATTTAATATGTCTCCTCTTTCAACATATAATGCATCTAATCCTTGAACATCTACGCCATTTATTTCTATGTTTGTAACAGTAACAGGCTCAACAGCCATAACTGTGTTTAAACTAACTAAACTAAATAATAATACTAATAATACAAATAATTTTTTCATTTTAATTTTCCCCCCTAAGCTATGTTAATTCTTTAGTAACAACATGTTTATAAACTTTTTGGTAACTACATCACTTTGTAGATAGTATACTTTTTACTCCCTACAGTTGCTTCTGCGTTTATTACATGTTGATCATCAGTTTCTTTAAAGACAAAATGTCTTTGTAATACATCATTTTTGCTTAATGTAAATGAATCATACTGGACAAATCTTCCAATATTAACTCTCAAGCTAACTTTCTCGTCGTTATTTCCTTCATTTCTTACATTTACAAAAACATGCACTGCATCATTTGATTTGATAAAAGTCATGTCATTCAATCTTATTTTATGAACTTGTGATGTTTCTTTTCCATCATCAAATTGACTTAAATCAATTAATTTAGTAGCAATGAAATCATTCCCATATTTGTCTACAGCAGTTAATACGACAAATACGCTTTTCTTATCAGGTGTAAATTCAATGCTTACTATTTTTCCTTCTCTTTCTCTTCCTTCAAAGTCCCATAAATATTTTTCAATTAAATTTGAATCAATTACAACACCTTCAACAGTTAATGCATTGTTAACATAACTGATTACTTTTATTGAAACATCAGGTTGTTGAACAACCTCAATATTAACATTATCATATGGACTTTTTACATCATCAACAGAAACCCCAAATAATATTTGATAAATTCCTGTTTCTGCAAAATTATAAAAAGTGCTTATTGTTCCGCCAATAATATTGCCAGTTATTGTTCGTATTAAACTATTTCCCTGAAATATTTTCCATTCATAATTTGTAGCAACTGGATTAGATATTCCTTCTAATAAAACAGGAGTATTTTGATAATAAATATCTCCTTCATTAGGATTTATAATTTGTGCATTTAAATCATTAGGATTAATAATATTGACATTTACAGTTAATGTGCTTACCGCACTTCCACCATTGTTGTCAGAAACCCTGACTTGAATATTATAATTTCCTACCTCATTTGGTGTCCATGTAATTAAACCTGTATTCATGTTCATGACTACATTATCAGGAGAACTAACTAATGAATAAGTTAATGTATCACCATCAGCATCAATTGCATTTACATCATAATTAAATAAAACATTTTTATATGCAGTAACAGTAGCAGGTAAATTTGTAAAATAAGGTGCATTGTTTCCAGGAATAACACTTGAAACAATAATAACAAATGATTGTTCATCTACCCCGCCTTTATTATCAGAAACTTTTACATTTACATTATAATTCCCTATATTATTAGGTGTCCATGAAATTAAACCACTATTAGAATTTATATTCATATTAGCTGGTTTATTTATTAAACTATAACTTAAAACATCATTATCAGCATCAGTAGCATCAACATCATAAGTATAAAGAGTATTTACAGTTCCAGTTAAAACAGGATTACTTGTTATAACAGGTGCATTGTTTCCAGGAATAACACTTGAAACAATAATAACAAATGATTGTTCATCTACCCCGCCTTTATTATCAGAAACTTTTACATTTACATCATAATTTCCAGTTTGAGTTGGAGTTCCGCTAATCAATCCATTCACATTATTTATTTGCATCCAATTTGGAGAACTAACTAATGAATAAGTTAATGTATCACCATCAGCATCAGTAGCATCAACATCATAAGTATAAAGAGTATTTACAGTTCCAGTTAAAACAGGATTGCTTATAATAACAGGTGCATTGTTTCCAGGAATAACACTTGAAACAACAATAACAAATAATTGTTCATCTACTCCATTTTTATTATCAGAAACTTTTACATTTACATCATAACTCCCAATATTCTGGGGTGTCCATGAAATTAAACCACTATTAGAATTTATGTTCATCCCAATAGGATTATTAGTTAAACTATAACTTAATGTATCACCATCAGCATCACTTGCATCAACATCATAAGTATAAAGAGTATTTACAGTTGCAGTTGTAACAGCAGTGCTTGTTATAACAGGTGCATTGTTTCCAGTAGTTGAGTCTAAAACTTTTAAATTTAAATTAGAAGTGTCTCTTTCATCCCTTCCAGTTGTATATCTAACAAAAATGTTTACAGAATAATTTCCAGCATTGTTAACAGCAAAATTTTGTGTATCACTATAATCTCCGCCATTAATATTAGTATTAGCTAATTCTCTTATGAAAGTTCCATCTTCTTTAGTTAAAGTAATCATAATATTATAACTATCAGTAAATCTATTCATTGTTGGGAAAACAGAATAAGTAAAAGAAACTATTTCGCCTTTGTTTGCACTTATGCTTGTTCCATCATTAACCCATTGACTTCCTATGACTAAAGCATTAGCACTTGGTAAAACAAATGCTAATAAAATAAAAAATAAAATTAATTTTTTCATTGTTTACCAACTCCATCATAAATTCTGCCAGCTCCAACATAAACACCAGCTCTAAATGTTGGTTTTGGATTCATAACATTGCTTACACCAGCATTTCCGTAAATTCCAAATCTATTACCTAATGGAATTTGCACATTTACATTTCCACCAACACTATAATCAGTCATTCTTGTATCCCGAGGAGTTACTTTATCTTCCTTTAATCCACCAGTTCCATAAAGTTGCTGTCCTTCATTAATAAAAGTAGATACTTGTTCCTGCATTGCTGTTATACTAGGTGTTACAACTAAATCTCCAAGAGTTATTTTTCTTCCTAAGGCAAATTCAACAGCTCTTATTTTTTCATTTGTTGAATCAGTTTCCACTACTCTAAATTGTCCTGCAGTTCTTTCTGAAGTAGAAATTGTAGTTGGATCTCTTACACTATTGTAAACACTTCCACCTATTACAAAATTATTAGGCAAGTCTACCATAGCACCAACTTCAACACCATTGTGTCCATTTAATCTTCCATAACCAGCATTAAATTGAGTAGCATTTAATGCTCTTGCAACCAAATCACATTCATAATCTTCTATTCTCAATTGTAATCCATCATTTAATTTGCTAGGATCAACACTAAATCTTTGAGTTCCAGTAAAATATGGATTTCCTCTAGGACCAACACTAATCTTCATCCTAGAATCTCTTACAGGATGCAAGGCAGATACAGTTGTACCTCCTCTAAATCCCCTATGAACATTATAAGTAGTTAATGGAACAAATGCTCCACTATTTTCATGCTCTCCGCCAAATTCTACAATGTCTCCTAAACAAGGTACTAAGTTTTCAATGAATCTAGAATTTCTTCCGTTTATAGTCATAAATGTTAAACCTTTTTTAAGACCAGCTTTATTTGCTGCATATCGAACAATAGCATTAGCACCCCAAGTTTCTATATCTTCGCCTAATTCATTTACAGTTATAACAATTTCACCAGGACTATTATCTGCTTTAAATCCTCTAACAACAATTCCGCTATCAGGATTAATTCCATTTAAACCATATAATGGATTTCCTTCTTCTCTGCAATCAACTAATTCTCTTACTGGTCTTAAAGTTACATTTCCAGTTGCAGAATCTACAGTTGTTCTTGTAAATCTTAAACCATCAAAATCAGATTCAAAAATATCATTTTTAGTTTCAAACATTCTAGAAAATCTACCAAATGCAGTAGAATCACCATCATTAACTTCAAAAACAGCTCTTCCATTTTGCATTCCAACATAAGTTGCAGGAATATTTTCTCTTCCTAAAAATCTATTTGGATTTTCTACAGCTTTTGCACCTGTTGCTAATGCTGCTAAAAGAACTCCAGTACCTATTAAATTTGATGTTTTCATTTGAAATAACCCCCTATAAATAATCATTTGTTTTATTCACTAAGAAGTTAACATTTTTAAACGTTTCGCTTTAATTTTTTCTTTTTGCTCATAAGATTTTTCTTGCTAAATGTTTCTTTTAGCGTAGGTTTTTTCCAAGATGTTTTCTTTTAGCGTAGGTTTTCTTTTTCAAAAAGAAAAAGTACTGGGGATATCAGGACTTTCAGAGCTTTTGTTTTCTTCATCTCGCCTTCTTTTCCTGAAGGTTTTCTTCGCGAAGAAAAGCTTCATTTGAACCTGAATCAATCGGTTTCATCAATGAATCTGTTTTTAACAGGTTCGTTCACGGGTTCGTGAAGGGTGTTAAACCCTTACTTCTGGAGCCGACCGCATTAACCGGGTTGTGCTATATCCCCAATAAAAAAATGATTTAATTCGAGAATTATAAACCTTTTCTTTTATGCAGATTTGTTTATTTCAATTTTAATAATCTCATCAATCTCTTGTTCAGAAACAGAACACCCTCTTAATTTCAATCCCCATAAAAGTGCATCTAATAATTCTTCATGAAAATCATACTTAACAAACAATTGTTTTTCATAAGCAATAGTCATTAAATCACAGCTTCTTAATATAGTCATTCCTGAAAATTTGTCAATTAACTCGCGTAAATTCCGATTATTAATCTGAATTTTAGTATGCAATTTTCTTTCAAATAATTCATGCAATTTCATTGGATTTTCAACTAATAGCCTCATTGTTCTTTCATCAACAACATAAGCATCTGCTCTCATTGAACTAGCAATAACTAAAGCTTCAACTTCAGCCCTGTCAACTAATTTTAAATATTGCCCATTAACACTAAAAAGAGTATTGCACAAACTAAGAACAGAATTAATTAAATTGTTAAAATTCATGTTTGTCTGTGTTTTAAAATATTTTTTCAGATAAAAATCAAGCATAATTGCTTCTAATTTGAATCTTTTGCCTTGTATGGGAATATCCAATAATTCTTTTTTAACTTCATTAGTCACAATAAAATCAACCTGGCTCTCTTCCTTTAGTTTAATCAAAACATCCATAAGATTATTAGTCATAATAGAAATAATGCTTCCTGTATCAAAAACTAAAGTTTTCATAAAAATATCTCCCTGGCCTTTTTCAGTCTTCTATCAATAGCAATTGTTTTTGATTCCTTGACATCACTTATTCCAGTATGTCCAATATAATCCATAATTTCCCATTTGCTTATCCCCAAAATGTCAGCAGTCCTTCCAACAGAAATTCCATGTTCATGCAATCTGCTAGCTCTATGAATTTTTGCTTTTTCAAAAACCTGTTCAATATATAATTTTAATTTCCTGTCCAACCCATTAATGGATTCAGATATTCCTTTTATTGCCTTATAGTAATCAGAATCATTGTCTTTTTCCAAAGTCTCAACAGCTTTTTTTAGATTAATAACAACTATCTGATTAAATTTCTCCCAATCTCTGCAATTTCTGTAATTTTTTCTTTCATAAATTTTTGACAATGCATAAATTAAGACAGAAACACTTACAATATTCTCATCCTGATATATGCTAGCTGAATGAATTATCTTATCACTATATTCTCTCAAGTTATTTGTTTTATTAAAAGCAATTGCATTCAAACTATCTTTTAAAATTTCAAGAATTCTACCTTTCACATCTTTTTCCATTTAATAATTTAAAAAAGTAAAGATATATAAGTTTTTACATTCTAAACTTTTAGAATTAACCTCTTTTAAATGGTAAGAAAAATGAAACAACAAACACCCAAAGATGAATCACCTCAAAAAGCACGACCATTAGATAGCACACCAATAGCTCCATTCGCTCCAGCCGAACCTCAGTCTAATCCTCAAGATAAATCTTTTCTTAGAAAATATGGAAGAAGAATAATAACTTTTACAGCCGTAGCAACATTAGCACTTACAATTGGTTATGCAAAAGGATGTCTTAAAAAAGTAGAAGATTACACAGATAAAAAAGCAGCAGAAATAGCATATAGCTTAAATGAAAGAACAAATGAAAGAAAAAATGCATTAGAAGATAGTTTAGATACATTAACAGAAGTTAATGCAAGAGATAAAGAATTAAGAGAAAGAGCAGATAGAGATAATTTGTGGCAATATCTTTTATTAGCACTTTCTTCACAAAACATTAGAACCTTAGAACAATATAACCTTTTTTTAGAAGGAAGAAATGAAGAATTATCAAAGAATAGTTCATCAGAACTAACCGCATTAAGAAGAGATACAACTGATTATAGAAAAAATATAAGAGATTTAAGAAGGCAAAATACTGTTTTAGCAACTTTAGAACATTTAACAAACTTAAGATTATATGGTGCAATATCTATCGCAAATGCTTCAGCTGCTGCAGTAATAATACAAAGCGAAAAAATAAAATCATTAGAAGCAAGAGAAGTAGGATATCAAAATAGATTAAGAGAAAATACAACATTACAACAGCAGAATGTCCAACTTATAGCAGATACAACAAATTTAGCAGCAGCAAATAGAAGTTTACAAAGACGAAATACAATTTTAGGAGTATATATTCATAATTCTGATTCAAGATTATTACAAGCAAGAACATTAGCATCCAATGCTTCTGCATCAGCAAAAAGGTATTGGTTTGATTTATCTGCTCGTAATATTGAATTAGAAGCATTGAGGGTAGATACAAGCAGGTATAGAACAGCATTAAGAAGAGCAAGAACAGCAACTAATGCTTCTTTAACTGTAAAAACTTACCAGGATTCAATAAATACATTAAATCAAAGAATAAATTCAATGGCAAGAAGAGAAGCAGAAGAAACTGCAAGAAGAAAAGCAGAAGAGATAAGAGCAAGAGAAAACAGAACAAGATTACAGCAGTCTCGACAAAATAGAATAGTTGCACCAGCTAGAAGAACACCTTCTCGACAACAACCTCATACTCCTCAAAGAGAATTGACAGAAGAAGAAGCATTAAGAGATTTGGAAAGAATAGGCAAAAACAAATGAAAAGGTTTTTAAATGTTAACTTCTATAGAATAGTAATTAAATTAATAATTATAAAGATTAGGGGGAATAAAAAATGAATAATTATATTAGAACCGGTTTATATACATTAGCAACTCTTTCAGTTGTAGCAACAGCAGAAGGCTGTAAAAAACATTGGTACAATCCTATTACATGGGGTGCTGAAGAACAAACTGCAACTAAAAATACAGCAGATTCAGCAATGGTAGCTCCAAGAGTTCCAACTCAAAGAGAAATTGACAATGCTCAAATAAATCAGATTAACAGATTAAATGCACAAGATAGAGCAGCTCAAAGAGGTATCGCTAGAACTTATGACTTAGCAAATAAAGCAAATACAAAAGCAAACTCAGCTTATGGTTTAGCAGACAGAGTAAATACAAATCTTGCTGCCGAAGCAAGAGCTGCATTAGCCTCAAACATAGCTAACAGAAGAAGAACAAATGCAGCAAACGTTAGAATAGACTCATTAGCTCAAAGTTATCAAGAAGGATTAAGAGGAGTAAAAGCAACTCAAGACCGTCAATTAGAATTAGCGCAAGCAGATAGTTCAGATTGGAGAAATTTTGTAGAAGGAAGAACAGCTTATATCCCACCTTTCAGAAGGGAAGCAACACCAGATTCTACACAAACAGATTCAACAAGACAATAAGTCTTAAATTCTCTTTTTCTTTTTTATTTTTATGAATATATTATTTCCGTATGATAAAATCAGAAACACTCAGGAAGATTTTATTAAAGAAATTTTAACTTCATTAGATACAAAAAACAACATAATAGCTCATGTTCCAGTAGGTGTAGGCAAAACAGCAGCTATTTTCTCTTCAATTATTCCTTTATTGTTAAAAAAAGATTTAACATTAATATTCTTAACACCCAGACATTCTCAGCATAAATTAGCAATAGAAACAATAAGAACAATTAAAGCCAAATTTAATCTAAATCTTCAGGTTTCTGATTTAATAGGAAAAAAACATTTATGTTTGCAAGAAGGAGTAGAAAAAAGTTCTACAGCTGAATTTTATGAATATTGCAAAGAACTAAGAGATAATGGTGCTTGCGAATATTACACAAATTACAAAGAAAAAAATAATCAAAAAAGAGTAAAATCATTCCTGGATACAGTTAATCCAATTCTTCATGTAGAAGAATTAAAAAAAGAATCAAGTATAGAAAAACTCTGCCCATATGAAATAGCTTCTGATTTAGCTAAATCCTCAAAAATAATAATAGCAGATTACAATCATATTCTAAATTCTCATATAAGGGAAACATTCATGAAAAGAACAGATAAAGAATTATCAAATACAATTCTAATTTTTGATGAAGCCCATAACATAAATAAAAAAGCCAGAGACATGTTAACCTCAACAATTTCTTCTTATCAGTTGGAATTAGCAATAAAAGAATGCATCCAGTTTAAAGCAAATGAATTAGCCAATAATTTGAATGAAATGAAAAATAAACTGGAATTATTAGTAAGAAATATTCCAATCCAGAATAATGAAATCCTAATAAAAAAAGAAGATTTCAAGATAGAAGACTTTGACCAGGTTTATTTAGATTTGCAATCTTTAGCAGAAGAAATAATAGAAGAAAAAAAGCGTTCTTATTTAACCCAGATTTTAGAATTCATAGCAGCCTGGCCAGGTCCAGATGAAGGTTTTGTAAGAATATTAAAAAAAGGATTCTTAAAATCAGGAAGGTCAGTAATAAGTTTAAATTATCGCTGTTTAGATCCCTCAATTTTAATAAAACCAATAGTAGAATCCAGTTATTTCTCAATTTTCATGTCAGGCACTTTAATACCTGTTGAAATGTACAAAGATTTATGGGGAATAGATAGAGCAAATTTATTAGAGTATAAAAGTCCATTTCCAAGAGAGAATCAATTAAATCTTATAGTAAAAGGAATAACAACAAAATTTACTCAAAGAACAGAAGAGATGTACAATAAAATAGCATTAATTTCTTCAAATATAATAAATGAAATAAAAGGAAATTCAATTATATTTTTTCCAAGTTATAAATTCAGAGATGAAATTTATCCATTGT
The DNA here is from genome assembly GCA_018303025.1 of Candidatus Woesearchaeota archaeon. Taxonomy (GTDB): domain Archaea; phylum Nanobdellota; class Nanobdellia; order SCGC-AAA011-G17; family GW2011-AR20; genus JAGVYZ01. The sequence continues at coordinate 15,314 of JAGVYZ010000019.1, read as the reverse complement.
TTGAACCATTAAGCAGAAAAACAATTTTCCAGGAAAATAAAAAATCAAATAAAAATGAAAGAGATGAATTATTAGATAAATTTAGAAACTATAAAGATTCAGGAGCTGTTTTATTAGCTGTCTCTCAAGGCAGTTTTGGAGAAGGAATTGACCTAATTGGAGATTTTTTAAAAGCAGTAATTATTGTTGGTATTCCATTAAGCCCGCCTGATTTAGAAACAAAAGCATTAATAGATTATTATGAAAAGAAATACAAAAAAGGATGGGATTATGCATATATTTATCCTGCAATTATTTTATCTATCCAAAATTATGGAAGATGCATTAGAAGTGAAACAGACAAAGGAATTATAGCTTTCTTAGATGAAAGATATTCCTGGAATAATTATCTAAGATGTTTCCCAAAAGAAATGCACTTAGAAATAACAAATATGCCTGTTGAAAAAATAAAAAAGTTTTTTAATTCATAATTTCATTTTTTCTTAATTAAATACCTTCTGAAATGTTTGCACTCCAAGCAGTAATAAACAACTTTCTTATTTTTAGTTCTTATCCTGCAATTTTTTCCAGGCATCTGATAGGCATTGCAGTTTCTGCAAAACTGAACTTTAATTTCTCTAGATAATCTTAAATTAACCCTCATAGCAATTTTTCTTGCTAATTTAACATATTTTTTAGAAAGTTCTTTATCATCATTAAAAACAGATTTAGCTTCTTTAAACAAGTCATAAACTCTTTCCAGAGCATTTTCCTTTATTTTGTTTTTTTGGTCTTTAACCATGAAAAAACAATTATTTTCTAATATATAAATTATTAGTTCTAGGTTTCAAACGAAAAGAAGGTCTAAAATGCCTTTCCCTGTCAATAGCTCCAAATTTTTTCATTAAATAATCAACAAAGTCTATAGCCCAATCCTCTAATTCGTCTCTTGAATCTTCTTCAAGTACTTTAATAGTGCTATTTTCCTTAATACTATAAATAATTTTGTCAACCTTCCCATCAGTTTTTCTAAGAAAATCACTAGAATCAACATAGGCACTATCATAAAGAGTAATTTGGTCTCTATTATTGGGCTTGGTAAACAATACATATCTTCCACAACTATCTCCCTTAACTTCTACCCACGATCTTACACTCCAAAGATAAGATTCAGAAAAATTAAATGATTTACTATTGCTGCAATTAAGTGAAGCTAAAGAAAATACTACAGCAATCAGTGTTTTAGTTAAAGCTCTCATTTATTCATTAAGTTCAAAATTTATTTAAAATTATCGGTTAAAACATTCCCAAACTTTTATTTTTCCCAAAACAATTTTGATAGAAATCACAATTCTTGCAAAAATTAGAAATATTTAAGGCATAATCATTAATGTCATTGGAATCAGTTTTGTTATGCACTTTATTAACTTCTTCTTTCGCATATTCAATCATTTCATTATTAACCTGTAAAACTTTCTCTCCGCCTCTTAAGAAATAAATTCCAACTTCATCAGGATTTTTATTGTTGTTTTCTTTAAAGAGCAAAGCATAAATAGCTAATTGCAGTTTATAATCTTCAGGAATTTCTTCAGATAACTGGGATGTCTTGTAATCCATTAATCTTATTTTTCCATTAAAGCTTTCAACAACATCAATAAATCCCTTTACTTTAAAAGTTTCAGATGAATAATTCTGCTCAATTTGAATAGGCTTCAAAACAACAAAAGACTCATCAAAAGGTAAGTTTAATTTATCCAGTTTATCAGAAAAGTAATTCAGCCAGTTAATAATCATTAAAGAAGTCTCCTGAAAATAACTGGTATGATTGTTGCTTCTAAAAAATTCTTCTTCATCCCAGTATTTTTTCAACAATCTTAGAGCAGTTTCATATAATTCATCTTTAGATTTAGGATTAAAAGAAAACAATTTCTCTAGAACTTTATGAGCAACATGCCCTCTTGCAAAATAAACATTAGGTTTTAATGGCAATCCAGTAACATATTGATAATAATACTTCCTGGCGCATTGTTTATATGTATTGATTGAACTTGGACTTTCTACTCTTCTTCCCATGAAAAAATAAAATTTTTATCATTTAATAACTATTTCCATAGAAAAAACACTATTTCTTTAAATGCTCACATCTGCTTCTTTAATTTCTTAAGCTTATTTTGCTGATATCTGCAAGATAGATTGAATTATTGCTTCAAAGTTATCCTATTTTTCATTTAGTTTTTATACGCACGGGAAACCATCTTGGAACTCTTTTTTTGTATAACAAATATTTATCTCCAAATCTTTTTTCAAGTTCTGGTTCTTCAATAAGGACTATATAAAGGTGGAATAATAAAAATAATAATAGCACATATATTCCCAATAAAGTATTTCCGATAAGCAAATATTCTCCAAGGACTGTTAATAGATATCCTAAGACCATTGGATTTCTGGTATATTTATAGATTCCAGATGCAACAAATTTTTTGGGAGGGTCTAAAGGCAAGGGTGTTCCTTTTCCAGCATTAATAAGTAGATATAAGGATAAAATAAGAAGCATAATTCCCATTATTAAGATAAAAATCCCAATGTAGAATAAATAAATAAAGTTATAATTTGCAAAATTTAATTTTTTGTTTAATAAGACAGTTATAAAAGGCAGAAGTAATAATATTAAAAACCAAAATACAATTATTAAAAAAATAGAGCCTTTTTTCATCAGATTATATAATCTTTTAGATTATAAATTTATATATTTGCATTAACAAGTAGGTATTGCCCACCAAAACAGTTATATATAACATATTTAACCAGATTTTATGCCAGAAATTATACATGAAAAGTGGAAATGCATTGGTTGTTATGCCTGTGAATCAGCTTGTCCTGAATTCTTTAAAATGAAAGAAGAAAATGGAAGCATGAAAGCACAATTGCAAAAAGCAACCCAAACAAAAGTAAAAGAGGGCATTTTAGAGACAAGAAAAATTACAGCAAATGAAGTAAAGAGAGCAAAAGAAGCTGAATCAGTCTGCCCTGTTTCATGCATCCATGTAAAGGAATGAAAAAACTTTTAGAATCTTATAAAAAAAGTAAATCCCAGATAAAAGCAAGACTAAAAGATTTTGAAAATAATAAAGATTATTTCTATGAATTATGTTTTTGTTTATTAACACCCCAATCAAGTGCAAAAAGAGCAGATGTCTGCATTCAAGAATTAAAGCAACTGGATTTCAAGAATAAAGATATAAACCCAGTTAAAATTCTAGAAAAGAAAATCAGATTTCACAATAACAAATCAAATTATTTGAAAGAAGCAAAAAATAATTATAAAGAAATAGAAAAAGCATTAAATAACATTAAAGATTCAAAAGAATTAAGGGAATTTCTAGTAAAAAACATAAAAGGTTATGGCTATAAAGAAGCATCTCATTTTTTAAGAAATATAGGATACAAAAATTTAGCAATTTTAGACAGGCATATTTTAAAGAATTTAGAAGAATTAAAAGTAATCAAAATTCCATAGAAAATAAGTTTCAAAACTTCGCAAATAAAGTAAACATCTCCATGGATGAACTGGATTTATTGTTCTGGAGCCAAGAAACAGGAGAAATCTTCAAGTAAAATGGACATTTTCGCGCATGCCTTATGGGTTTATATTCTCTTTAATAAACAGAAAAATAAACTTTTAGCAATTTTATTTGGAGTATTGCCTGATTTGCTATCTTTCGGTCCTTTTTTTCTAATAAATTTATTTTCAGAAGAAACAGTATTCAATAAACCACATTTAGCAAATATTCCACCTTATGTTTATGCTTCCTATAATATAACTCATAGTTTAATAATAGCATTTGCAGTTATTTTGTTAGTTTACATAATAACAAAAAAGCTCCATTTATTCCTATTAGCATGGCCCTTGCATATAAGTATTGATATTTTTAGTCATTCAGAAGAATTTTTCCCAACACCTTTCCTCTATCCTATATCAAGTTTTCATATAGGTTTAATTTCCTGGGGAAACCCAATATTCATGTTAATAAATTATGTTTTAATATTCTCATGTTTAATCTATATAATATGGAAGAAAAAGCACTCAAAATCCTAGAAATATTAAAAAAAGAATATCCTAAATACAATAAACCTGTTTCTACTTATTTTCAGGATACAACAAATAACTCATTTAAGGTTTTAATCTCAACTATCTTAAGTCCAAGAGCAAAAGACTCGCAAACAGAAAAAGTTTCAAAAGCATTATTTGAAATAGCAGATACTCCAGAACAAATAGTAAAGTTAAAAGAAGAACAATTAGAAAAAATAGTTTACTCAATAGGTTTTTACAAAGTAAAATCAAAAAGAGTAAAGCAAGCTTGCTTATATTTAATTAAATATCATAAAAGCGAAGTTCCAAAAAGTTTAGAAGAATTAACCAAAATTCCAGGCGTAGGAAGAAAAGTGGCAAATATAATTTTAGCAGAATGTTTTAATATTCCAGCAATAGCAGTTGATACACACGTAATGACTATTTCTATAAGATTAGGTTTTGTAAAAAAAAGAACTCCATTAAAGGTAGAAAAAGCATTAATGAATTTATTCCCTTCAAATAAATGGAAAGAAATAAATAAAGTACTAGTAGCTCATGGACAAAATATATGTACGCCATTATATCCTAAGTGTAGTGTTTGTCCAATTTATTCTTATTGTCCAAGAAATGGGGTAAATAAACATAGATAATTATCTAATTTTCCAGATATAAATATGACCTTGCATTTGGGAAACTATTTTTCCTTTATCTTGTAAGTTATGCAAATGTTTTCTAACAGTTTCTTCATTTAAACGCATAAACGTATATTTCTTTCTTAATTGTAAAATAAGAAACATAGTATCTTTAGGTCCAGTATTTAAAAATTGCATTATTACATTTTTCATTTCACCAACTCTTAATCTAAAATGTTGTTTAGAAGATATTTTGTTTAATAATCTAATTAAGTTTATAGATTTTGATTTTGAAGTAAATCCAATTTTGTTAAAATAGTCTAAAAGAATAAAATATCCTGAAATATTAAAATAATATCTTTTTTTATTTTGTTTAATATAGTATCTAACTTCATTAGAACAAATATTTAAATCTGTCAAGATTTTTTTAATGTCTGATAATAGTTTTTTATTATCTTGAAAAATACGAATAAATTTCTGTTTTTCATTAACTGATGATTCATCATCATAAAAAGATCTAATTAAACTTCGTTTAAACTCGCTATTACTGTTAAATATTCGTTTAGTAATTTTTTTATATTTACTATAAGCAAAATTGCCATAAATTCCAAGTAAAAATTTTCCACAAATTGCAGGATAAAATAAAGATGCCATATAATGTTTAGGAATATTGTCCAAGTCATAAATTCTCTTTTCCCATTTATGTTTTTCAGTAAAGTTTATACTACACCTTTTTATCCAGATTCTTGGATAAATTCCAAAAATTAAATACATATTATTAATAAATTCTTTTAATAAATCAGAATTAGTATTATTAAAAGAAATTTCATATGTTCTTGAAATCGAACCATCGCCCAGAATATGCCCGATTATACATCCAAATTTTTCGTCTAAATAAAATGGAAATTTGGGATATATTTCGCCTTTTTTAATACCTGATTTAATAGAAATTAAATTTTTTTCAACATCATCCCACTTATAATTTTTAGCTAAAGAAACAATTTTTATCAATTTCTTAAAAGGAATAGTTCTTTCTCCTTTTAACCATTGATAAATATTTGAAGATTTTTTATTATTCTTATTGATTTTACAACCCAGATAATTACAAAAATCAAGATTATAGTGGGGTAACTCTGTCTTAGAAGCATCAATCAATAAACATTTCAAGAAAGTTAATTCTAATTTAACGTGACTATTTTTCAAAAATGGGATTAAATCAGTTATATGTATTTCCCGATTCATCTTATAGTTATAGATTTTAGAATTTATAAAGAATAAGAAGGTGTTTGTCCTGTAACCTTACCTTTTAATATATATTTAAGACTATATACTATTTAATCAAAATCCTAAATGCAGTATTTGCAAAATTAAGAGTTACTGTGATTACTACCGATGTTTTCAAAAGCATACATTTATAACACTAAGCTTCCTTTTTCTATTTTTTGCTAAAAACAAAAATAGCCCTTTGCATATTCCTGCCAAGTTCGTACTGAGAGTGCAGGTTCGTAAAAATTTTTTACGGGTTCGTGAAGGGTGTTAAACCCTTACAAATGATAACCTACCAAGAAAAACCATTCAAAGAAGAAGAAATATTCAAAATACTAAACCCAACTATAAAAGAATGGTTTACTAAAAAATTCAAGAACTTTTCAGAACCTCAGAAATACGCTATCCCTTTAATTCATAATCAAAAAAATGTTCTAGTTAGTTCTCCTACAGGTTCAGGTAAAACATTAACAGCTTTTCTTTCAATCTTAAATGAATTAACAAATCTATCTCAAGGTAATTTTTTAGAAAACAAAGTATATTGTATTTACATTTCACCATTAAAAGCATTATCAAATGATATTAGCATAAATTTAATTCAGCCATTAAAAGAAATAGAAGCAATTTCAAAGCAAAAATTAAACATAAAAGTAGGTGTAAGAACATCAGATACAACAGCTTCTGAAAAATCACAAATGTTAAAGCACGCTCCTCATATTTTAATCTGTACACCAGAAAGCTTTGCAATAGCAATAACTTCAATTAAATTCAGAGAATTGCTAAAAGATGTAAAATATCTAATAGTAGATGAAGTTCATGCATTAGCAGAAAACAAAAGAGGAGTTCATTTAAATCTAAGCATAGAAAGATTAAGATATTTTGCAAATAACAAGCCAGTCACAATTGGTTTATCAGCTACTATTTCACCTTTAGATGAAATAGCTAAGTTCTTAGTAGGAGAAGATGACTGTAAAATAATAGATGTCCAGTTTTTAAAAAAAATGGACTTAAAAGTAATGTGTCCAGTAGATGATTTAATCAATATTTCTTATGATGACATGCATTCAAAATTATACACTTTAATAGATTCATTAATCCAGGACCATAAAACAACATTAATATTTACCAATACAAGAGCAGCAACAGAGCGAGTAGTTCATCACTTAAAAGAAAAATATCCAAAAAAATACACAGAAAACATAGGAGCTCATCATGGTTCATTATCAAAAGAATTAAGATTAAACCTAGAAGAAAGATTAAGAAAAGGTGAATTAAAAGTAGTTGTAACCTCAACATCCTTAGAATTAGGTATAGATATAGGTTACATTGATTTAGTAATTTTATTAGGTTCTCCAAAATCAGCTTCAAGGGCCTTACAAAGATGCCTGCCTTATGAATCTAAATTATTATTATCAGACGGCACTTATAAAGAAATTGGAGAAATAGTTGAAAATAAGTTAGATATTGAGATATTATCTTTTGATAAAGAAAAAGGTTTTATAAAAAACAAAATAGCAGAATATCACAAAAATAATAATAAAGAACTAATAGAAATAAAATTACATTCTGGATCTAAAATAAGATGCACTGAAGAGCATCCTTTATTTACCAAAGAAGGATGGAAAAAAACTTCAGAGCTTGAAGAGGATGAAGAAGTAGCCGAAATATTTGATCTTTCTATAGATCAAACACCATATATTTATGAAGTTATTAATCAAAAAGGATTTTATGTTGAAAATAAGCAAGACTTTCTAAGAAATGTAGTAGACCAGCATGTTAAATCAAGTAATATTACATATACGAATTTAGCTAAAAATATAGGTATAAGAGAAAACCATCTTCAAAATTATATGAGAAAAAATGGAAGAAGAAAGAGCATCAGACTAGACCTATTTCTAAAAATTATGGAAATTTGTAAAATTAATAAAATAAATTACTTGACTTATTTGTCTGAATTAAAAAGTAAATCTCATCATAGAGTTCCTATTTCATTAAAAGTTGATAAAGATTTCATGTGGTTGACAGGAGTAGTTGCTACAGATGGTTCAATAACAAAAAATAAGAAAACAGGAGAATTAAAAATAAAGATAGGTAATAAAGATAAAAAATTATTAGAAGAATGCCAAAAAATCTTAAATAAATTTGGTTTTTATCCAAAAATATTAACAACAAAAGATAATTTTATGACCTTAGATTGCGGTTCAAAACTTTTAGCTGAAATAATGCTCTCTTTTGGTATAAAAACTAAAAATAAAAGTCATGAAGTAGAAATCTCAAATAATCTCTATAAATTACCTAAAGAATTAATAATTCCATTTATAGAAGGTGTAATTGAAGGTGATGGTAGTGTTAATTCTAATAGTATAAGAATATTTACATCAAGTAAAAAATTTGCTATGGGTTTGCATAATTTATTAAACCGAGTTGGAATACACAATTATTTTAATGAACAAAGAGCTAAAATATCTAAATTAATCCAAAAAATAAATTATGATACCATTTACTGTATTTATATTAGTAGGCAAAAACATATATTAAATTTTGTAAACAATTGTACTTTAAAGGGCAAAAAATCAATTTTTTTAAGTAAAATAATTCCTGCTTATTTAAAAAATGACAAAGACATAGACCTTAATTTATCTTGGACAAAAATAGAGTCTATAAATTATATAAAAGAAGAGGGATATGTTTACAATATTACTCTCAAAGAAGAACCAAATTCATTTTTTGTTGAGAGTATTTTAACTCATAATTGCGGTCGGGCCGGCCATAAACTTCATGAAACAGCAAAAGGAAGAATAATTGTTTTAGACAGAGATGATTTAATCGAATGTTCAGTAATCTTAAAATCTAGTTTAGATAGAAAAATAGATAGGATTCATATTCCAAGAAATTGTCTAGATGTTCTAGCCCAGCAAATAGTAGGCATTACTTGTATAGATAGAATAAACATAGATAATTTATTTGCCTTAATCAAAAGATGTTATTGCTACAAAACATTAGAAAAAAAAGATTTCATGGATGTAATAAACTATCTAACAGGTGAATACACAACATTAGAAGACAGGAATGTTTATGCAAAAGTCTGGTTTGACCCTGAAACAAAAATGCTAGGAAGAAAGGGTAAAATGACCAGAGTTATTTACATGACTAATATTGGAACAATTCCAGATGAATCAAATATTTTAGTTAAATTAGGAGAACAAGTTATAGGAACAATAGATGAATCTTTCCTAGAAAGACTAAAACCAGGTGATGTTTTTGTTTTAGGCGGGCAAACTTATATTTATAGATACGCAAAAGGTCAGACAGCTCAAGTTGTAGTTTCAGTTGACAGACCTCCAACAGTTCCTTCCTGGTTTTCAGAAATGCTTCCATTATCTTTTGATTTAGCATTAGAAATAGGTAGATTCAGGAAATTAATGGAAGGAAAATTTAATGCAAAAAGAAGCAAGGAAGACATCTTAAAATTCATAAACGAATATCTTTACGTTGATAAAAATGCAGGAGAAGCAGTTTATAGTTACTTTAGAGAACAATATTTATTTTGCAATGAAGTTCCAAGTAATACTAAAATAATTATTGAGCATTACAATAATAATGAAGATGAAAAAAAGATTATTGTCCATTCATTATATGGAAGAAGAGTAAATGACTGCTTCTCAAGAGCATTAGCTTTTGCTGTTTCAAGAATTTATCATAAAGACATTGAAATGGGAATAAGTGATAATGGTTTCTATATAAATGCAGAATCAAAAATAAATATAATAGAAGCATTAAAAGCAATAAAAAGCAAAGAAATAAATGAAGTCTTAAACAAAGCAATTGAAAAATCAGAAATCCTAAAGAGACGTTTTCGCCATTGTGCTGTTCGCTCATTAATGATATTAAAAGAATATAAAGGAAAGAAAAAGCGAGTAGGAAGACAGCAGGTTTCTTCAATGTTATTAATCTCAGCAATAAGAAGAATCTCAGAAGATTTTCCAATCTTAAAAGAAGCAAAAAGAGAAGTCTTAGAAGACCTAATGGATATCCAGAATCTAAAATTAATAATAGAAGAAATTGAAAAAGGAAAAATAGAAATAAAAGAAGTTCAGACTCAAATACCTTCTCCATTTGCATTTAATTTAGTCTTACAAGGTTATACAGATATCCTAAAATTTGAAGACAGAATGAAATTCTTAAGAAACATGCATCAATTAGTTCTTGCTAAGATTAATTTAAAGAAATAAAATTATTTTTTAGCTATTTTCCACTTTTCCAAGAAAAATTTCTTATGTGAATTATAAATTGATTCACTTTGTATTGTTACAGCTACTGGAATTTTCCCCCAATCTAAAAATAATACCTTATTTTTATAAATAACAACAACAGTAGGTGCAGGATTATCAATATATTTAACTTCAGTATAAGGTAAATTATAAATTTCTTTCATTATTGTTTTGCATTCAGAAGAAGCAATTCCCTTAACCTTAATTCCTTTTTCAGCTCTTTTTAAGTGATAATTTCTTAAAAATAATCTAACTTGTTCATTATTTAATGTTTCAAAAGGAAATTGGAAGAAATAATATTCCTCTCCTTTTTTCATTGTTTCCAGAACATCATTAAAAGCAGCCATAACTCCTTTATATCCCTCATAAACTTTAGCATTTTGTTTCTGCTTGCTTATTTCTTCTTTTTCTTTTAATTCAGGTAATATTTCTCTTAGTTTTTTCTTTTTCTCATCTAAAAAATTTATCAACATTTCAGGGCTTTCAGCTTGGTAATATTTTACTTTTCCTTTTAATATATAACTCACAATCCCTTTTTCAATCAAAGAGCCAAGCACATGATAAACAGTACTACTTTGCAAATTTGTTAAATCTATTATTTTCCCTGTTTTTGATTGTCCAGCTTCTAAAAGAGCTAAATAGATTTTTGCTTCTGCTGTTGATAATCCTAAATCCTCTAGTACTCTTAAATCCATAATTAATTTTAATATTATTAATCCTTAAAAAACTTTCCAATATTGGAGAGTAAATATTAATATACTTCTTATATGTTATTACTATAAAGTAATATGTAGAAATAGGAGGTAAATAAAATGAGAATAAAACAATACACACTTCAAATAGGATATACAACCGGAGGATCTGCCTATTGTTTAATACCTGAAACAGAAGAAGAAAAAGAAATATTAGACAAAATGAAGCAAGATTGTTCTAGAACAGCCTATGGAACATTTAGATTGGAATATAGTAAAACCATAAAACAAAGAGATGGATCTACTGGACTAGAATTAAAGGTTCATAGAGGAGAAGAAAGAGACAGCTCTAGCCCAAGCCTAAGATTAGGTAGGTAAGCAAAAATGAACAAACCAAGAATTGTAATTGCTGGAGATTCAGCCCCACAAATTAAATTTTTATATAGCAATCTAAATAGAAGCCAAAGGTATGATATACAAGTATGTATTTGTCCACCTTGGAGCCTAGGTCGTCCTGTGAGTGATTTACTCTATTCATTTGGTAATTTTTCAGAATTATTAGAATTAGGAGTAGATGTTTCTAAGGTCTCAGATACTTTCCCAGTTAAGTTACAAGAGTATATAGGAGCAGATGTTTATTTTATTCCACTTGATCTTTACGAAAATGGATGGGAGATTGCAATAAATAGATTACCGAAAGATAGAACCTACCTTATAAGTGGCATGCGACAGAATCATTCTGATACCAAGAAAAAAGTTGATGAAATTGGTATAAAAAGAATAAGCACTTCAAAATTTTGTTCTAAACTAGAAACATTAATCGATGACATCTTGAAAAATGCTAAATCACCAACTACACCTAGATAAAAAAAAGAAAAAAGCAAGTTCTTAAGCAACTTGCTGCTTTCGAAGCAAGATTTAAGGATAAGGATTATGAACTAATATAATTCTTATTCCAAATTTTGTTTTATCTGATTATCTCATTCAAAAAAATGTTTTTCAATTAATATACACTTTTGGCAGTTTTAGGAACTGATATCGAATAAGGTCAATTATATGCTTCTCCAAAAACAAAAGAAAAATTAGGTATGCCTTCTCCACTACCTTTCGTTTAATTTAAAGAAGTAGTTTCAAGTGAAACTATAATAAGGTTTCAAATGAAACCATAAGATTTATATATTAGATTCAAATGAAACTATAATAAGGTTTCAAATGAAACATGAAAATAGAAGACCATTTAAAAAATTTAAAGGAAAGTCTGGAAGTTATAGATGAAAGCATAGAAAAAGGAATAGCAGAAAGGCAAAGAAACATAGGATTTAATGCTTCAGCATCTTCTATTGACATGTTAGAGATATTTCTTCATAAAAATAGTTTAATTGACCCTGGTTTTTTAATAAAACATGAATGGTTTAATTCAAAAAAGAAAATAGAAGAAAAATTTCCATTTGACTTTGATAAAAAAGCAGAAATATTTAGCTTAATTTCAAAAATTGAAGAAAAAAGAAATATTTTGTGTTATGGAAAACCGCAAAAGCTAGAGTTAATTCAAGAAGTAATTGAAAATCTAAACAAACTAAAAGAATTATTTAGAGGAGTTGGTTTAAGTGAATTATAGGTTAATCTCTTATGCTATGGATTTTACTTCATTTTTGTTAGAAAAAACAAGTTTTAATGATAAAATAAGAAATATAATCTTATTTGGCTCTGTAGCAAGAAGTGAAGAATCACCAAATTCAGATATAGATATTTTCATAGATGTAATCGAAGAAAATAAAAAAATAGAATCAGATATTAATAAATGCATAGAAAGATTTTTTGAATCAGGCAAATATAAAAATTATTGGAAACTTCTTGATATAAATAACAATATAAGCCTTAAAATAGGAAGTTTAGATAATTGGAAAGATTTGCATTCAAGCATAGCTTCTAATGGTATTTTGCTTTATGGTAAATTTAAGTACTCAACAAAAGAAGGAAAACATAATTCAATGCTTATATGGGAAAATATAAAGCCAAATTCAAAAAGAGTTTTATTTAACAAGCAGATTTTTGGTTATAATCAGAATAAAAAGTTCTATCGTGGTTTATTGCAAAAATATAATGGAGAAAGACTTGGAAAAGGTTGCATTGTTATTCCTTCAGAGCATTTTAATATTTTTCATAGTTTTTTCAAAAAAAACAAAATTACAGTTAAAATAAAAAAGTTCATTGAATATTGAGTTGCATTCCTTTGTTCAATTTATGCAATAAGATTAATTTAAAAAAGAAAGTCTTAAATAATTTTCTAAACAACATATTTTATGGCTTACGAAACTACAGCTAGTCTTGCAACAATATATGTTTGGGAAAAATATTTTGGACAAGATAAAAGAAGAATCTTTGATTTAGATTTTATGTTACAAATTTTAGGCGGACAACAACCACCAACAGAAAAAGAATTAGATTTCCATACTAGTATCGGAAGATTAGGTGTACCAATGCATTGCACTCCAGATTTCAGAATTTATCCAATAACATAAAAAAATCATCGTGAATCAATAAGAAATCCAGCTCCTTGTGACGATGAATTTAGAAGAAAAACATTTTCTACATTCCAATTAGAAGAAAGATTAAAACATTTGTTTAGAATTGCCTACATTAGAATTAACATTTGCACCAAGAAGGGAAGAACTTTATGTAAATATTGCAAAAGTTCAAGCATTATCCCTGCATTAGATGCATTTGGTTGTAATCAATATACACTTTTAGCTGTTTCAGGAACTGATATCGAACAAGGTCAATTATATGCTTCTCCAAAAATAAAAGAAAAATTAGGGGTGCCTTCCCCACTACTTTTCGTTTAATTTAAAAAAGTAATTATTTCTCAACTTCAAATTCAACGAATTGTCTTCGCATAATTTTCTGTATTAATCTAAGAAATAGTTCAAATGAATCTATGTTAGGTTTCAAGTGAAACCAAAAGATTTAAAAATAAGTATATACTCAGTATATACTATGGAAAAGGTAATAAGAAAAGTAACTGAAATAGGAAATGGTGCTCATGTGTTTGCGCCAAAAGAATGGCTGAACGAGGAAATTATTCTTACAAGAATTCCAAAAAAAAGTCCAAAAGAGGAAATTTTAAAGGTTATTAGTCCATACATGGAAAAAGTAACAGCAGTTTTTCTTTTTGGAAGCTATGCAAGGAATGAAGCAGATAATGATTCAGACATGGATTTTTTTGTAATTTCAGATGAAAAATTTAGCATAAAGGAAAAAAACATGGAAATAATAGTGATTCCCGAAGACAAAATAGAAACAGCAAAAAAATTAAATCCTGTCTTATTTTATTCAATGTTGCAGGAAGCAAAACCAATAATAAACTCATCATATTTAAAAAAATTAAAAGAAGAAAGAGTTAATTTTAGCTACTTCAAAGATTTCTTAAAAGACACTGAAAATTCCATAATCTCTAATAAAAAGATAATTGACATGGATATCAAACTTAAACAAAATAATGCATCTGAAAGCGTAATATATTCCTTAATATTAAGGCTAAGGGGAATTTTCATAGTAAACATGATTTTAAATAAAAAATTATATTCAAAAAAGATGTTTAGAGACTGGATTGTAAAAAATTCTCAAGTTGATTATGAGAAGGTTTACAATATTTATCAGGCAGTCAGAAATGATAAAAAACCATTTGAATCAGTTCAATTAAATCAGGCTGAATCATTGTTAGGTCTATTAATAAGAGAAATTGAAAATCTTAAGAAAAAATGGTAAATAGGAAAAAAAGATTGAAAAAAGGAATTAAATCAATAAATGAGCAGATAGAGATTCATAAAATAAAAAAAGAGCAGGCAGAAAGAGATGATTTTCCAGAATTAGTAAATTATTATGAAAAAGAAATAAAAGCAAAAGAAGAATCAATGAGAAAGAAAAAAGCAATTCTTGATAAGCAATAATTTTCCTTTAAGTTTAATTTAAAAAAATAATTAATGGCTAATGCAAACAGTTTGCTTCTCTGTTTCAATAAAAGAATTTTTGTTTATTAAATCCCAGTCAAGTTTTATCAGATTCTTAACAAAAAGGTTCTCTAGATTAAGTTTGAAATAATCAGATTTTCCTATTTTTCTTGTTTTTATAACAATCTTAGATTTAATAAAATCAGAAAAGAATAATTTAAGAGAATTATAACTTACATTGCTTTCTCTTGCTATTTCAGTTACAGGATAATCAAAAAAGTGATTATCAATAAGAAAATCTATAACTCTCAATTGGGGGGTGTCTCCAAAATATTTCAAAAATAATGATTTGTTTTCTTTCTTTTTCATTTTCTTTTATATTATTATTTAATTATTATTTAATTATTATTTAATTATTATTTAATTATTATTTAATTATTATTTAATTATTA
>JAGVYZ010000018.1 GCA_018303025.1 Candidatus Woesearchaeota archaeon | reverse complement strand
TGCTTAAAATGAAAAAAATATTACTTTTCTTTGCTTTATTTTTAGTTTGTGTTAGCTTGGTTAATGCTGACATTGGAGTAAGCTTTGATAAAACTAATTATAATCTAGGAGATACTGTAAAATCAACTGTTTCTGGATGTACTGCAAATGATGTTGCAACTTTAATTGTTAGTTCTCCGAATTCTTTTGAAGGAAATACAATATTATGGATTGACCAGATAACTTATGCTAGCACTAATAATTTATTTTCTTTTAAACTTGGAAACTCTTTTACAAATAATGTTAAATATAATGTAAAAATTGGTTGTTCTGGAAGCACTAAAGATAGTTCTTTTTGTGTAGGGAACTGTCTTTCTGGTGGTACTAATCCTCCTGCTCCCCCAGGTGGAAGTCCTGGTGGTTCAAATAATAATAATAGAAGAAGTACTGATAATTCTGCTCCTCCTTTATTAACTGGACAGACTGATTTAAATGATGGAAATGCAGATGGTTCTAATGATAATACTGGACAAGAAAATGCAGATGAAAAGTTTACTGAAGAAAGAGAAGCAAATTATTTAATTTGGATAATATTTTTTGTAGTATTATTAATTGTTATTGGAGTTGCAATATTCTTCATTGTTAAATATTGGAATAAAGGAAAAAAAGATGGAAATGATAAATTAGGAGATTATATCAAACAATCATTAAAAAGAGGAGACAGCAAAGAGATAATAAAGAAAAATTTAATTAATGCTGGCTGGCCTGAGAGAACAGTGGATGATGCTATTAAAAAAGTTTAAATAGAAGTTATATCTTTAATTTTAAGAGGTGATTTGATAAATTGTTAAAAAAATTAGTGGTATTTAGTTTTTTATTTATTATTAGTGCTTTTTTTGTTCATGCTGATGTTGAGTTTAATGGAACTGCTTTGGACGTAAATGGAAATCCTTTAAATAATTCTGATATAAATCTTACTATTAGAAGTATGCAAGGTTGGAGTGTTGTTGGTTATAATTCAACGACTACAAATGCTTCTGGTGGATTTAATATAACATTGCATCAAGATGGGACACAAGCACAACTATGGGTTTATGAACTTTCTATTACTCACAAAAATTCAACTACTAATCATGTTGATTACAAATCAAAATCTATTCCTGCTTTCCCTGGAATGATGATGGTAAATTTAGCTGGAACTAGTTTTTATTTGAGTCCTGCTGGAACAATCAATATTACTGCTGTTAATTCTACAGGAGGGAGAACTGCTTTTAGATATCAAGTTAAAGACCAGAGTTTAGGTTATCCTATTGCTCAAAACTTTGATTCAACTGTGAATGAGTCTATAATTTATGTTCCTTCTGACAGAAATTATTCAATAATGATTTATCCTGACCGGAGTATGCCTGTTAGTTTTAATTGGAATAATTTTTCATCCACTAGCTCTTATAATATAACTGCAAATGCAAAATCTAGTTATAATGCAACAACTTATACCTTAATTAAAGAGTTTAATACAACAATGAGTTTACCTAGGGTTTCTGGTTATCTTAATTATAGTGGAATAAATGGATTTGATGAATTTATTGTTATTCCTTATTTATTAGAGCCTGGAAATATGGTGCATTCTGAATATGGAGATATGCCTTTTAATTTAAGTGCTATAGAAAATGATGGTGCTACTAATAACCAGACTGATTTTTTTAATGCAAGCAATGGATTTTATAATATTTCTTTGCCAGCGACTGTAGAAACTTCTACTGTACTTTTTTTTGCTACTGCGAGAAATGGAAGTACTTACTATGGGAGTTTTAGAAATATAAGTCTGGCTTATGGAACTTATGCAACTACAGATGAAGAAGATAATTTTAATTTTAGCTATACTTCTGGATTATTGGGAGTTAACTCAACTGTTATTAATGGGGTTAATGTTACTAATATAACCATGGAAAAAATAGGACAAGGAGGACCTATGACTTATGAATATGTTTCAACTAAGAAACAAATATTTTATTTAATTAATGGAACTAATTCAACTATAGGAAATACTTCAGCACATGTTGAAGTTACTGTTGATTATTCTTCTTATGGTGCTGTTGAATTTACATGGATGGGTGATGTTGCACAAAGTAGTACTATTAGTAATTTTGCTTTACCCTTATTAAATTCAACTGGAATAAAAGAAATGAATGTTTTTGCTAGTGGTGGCGGTGGAGGTAATAGCCAATATGCACCAAAGACAGCATCTTTTACTATAAATGATTTAGCTCCTCATTTATCAGGAACAAATATAACTATAAAAACATTTAATCCTGGAGGTATTGGGTCAAGTATTGCTGCTGGTTCAATTTCAATTGCATTATATTTGTCAAATTCAAGCTGTGATGTGCCTAATCCTGTTTCTAATTGCTTGAAAGGTTCTTCTCAAACAATGACTGAATTTAATCCTATGCAAGCTGTAATGGGGGGAGGAAAAATAAGTTTTAGAATGGGTATAGGTGGAATATTAGTTCATTACATAAATGTTGATTTAATGGCTTCTGGGCCACCTGATGCTGTTTTTGATAATCAGGCAAATACAAATGGAACTTCAAGCAGTAGTTTTGCTTCTGCTCTAAGATTTGGTTCATCTGGACCTAAGATATATGATTATGCCTTAATTTCAATGCCTTATTCAGAGACAGCTGGTTCTGGATTAAATGA
Organism: Candidatus Woesearchaeota archaeon; assembly: GCA_018303025.1. GTDB lineage: Archaea > Nanobdellota > Nanobdellia > SCGC-AAA011-G17 > GW2011-AR20 > JAGVYZ01. Next base: position 71,247 of record JAGVYZ010000018.1, on the reverse strand, counting down.
AAATGCAGCTGTTAATTTGAGCATTCCTGTATTTTATGATGATAATTGGAATGTAATATGGAATACAACTTCTAATGGAACTAATATGGGTGCATTTGCAGCTAATTATAGCCATTACAATGCAAGGCAAAGTGAATGGGCTTATTTATTAAATCAATCAATTTGTGTTACTAATGTTAGCAGATTTAATATTACTAATCCATGTTATATTGATACAACTAATAATAAAATTTGGGTTAGAGTTCCCCATTTTTCAGGAACAGGACCTAGTGTAATTGGAAGCACTGTAGCTACAACTGCTGCTGTTGTAACACCTGGTGCTGCGTCTACACCTAAAACTGATGGCTCTTTGCCTGCTGTAGAAGAAGGAGCATCTACTGGAACAAGAATTGATTTTTCAACTTTGACAACTATTCCAATGAGTGTTACTGAAGGACAAGTGTTTGTATTAGACTTTAGTGGAAGCTATAGTGAAGGAAATTTAGGATTTCACTCAATAACCATTGAGAAAATAATGAGTGATTATATAACACTAACTATAAGATCTGACCCAATAATCGTAACTTTGAAAATTAATGAAGAGAAAAAAGTTGACATTAATAATGATGGAGTTGATGACTTGTCTATATTATTAAAATCCATTGAAAATGGAAAAGCTGATTTGGTGTATACTAAATTAGCAGGAGCTAATAAGATAGCAGAAGAAGAGATTGAAATTAGTAATATAACTAATGAAACAAGGGAAAGCTCTAAAACATTATGGATTTGGATTGGGATAATTGTTTTAGTAATTTTAATTTTAATTGGTGTCTGGTATAAGGTTAGGGTAAGATAAATTTATATCTTTCTTTTTCTTTTCTTTTTCATGGCTTTAATCTTATATGACCACAGAGAAAGAAGAAGTGATGTTGTAAAATCTTTGATTAATGAGGAGAATATTGAGCTAAAAGAGAGTTCTTTATTAAGTGCTGATTATATTATACAGAGTAAAGTTGATGACAAAATAGTTGAGGTTGGGATTGAGAGAAAAACCATTCCTGATTTCTTAAATTCTATTATTGACAAAAGGCTTGTTAATCAACTTATTTCATTAAAAGAGAATTTTAATTATCCTATTTTGATTATTGAGGGAGAGGAGAACATATTTGCTTTAAGAAATTTTCATCCTAATTCAATAAGAGGAATGATTTCCAGCATTGCTCTTGATTTTCAAGTTCCTATGATATTTTCTAAAGGTGCTAAAGATACTGCTGCTTACATTAATGTTATTTCCAAAAGATTTGACAGAGGATTGCCTAAAGTTAATTTAAGAGGGCAGAAGCCTTTGACTTTGAAAGAACAGCAGGAGTATTTTATTGAAGGATTAAATGGAATAGGCAATTCAACTGCCAAATTATTACTTGAACATTTTAAGTCTGTTAAAAACATTGTAAATGCTTCTGCTAAAGATTTAATTGAAGTTGAGAAAATTGGGAAAAAGAAAGCTGAAAAGATAAAAGAGATTTTTGAGAAGGAATATTAGTACTTTTTTTCTTGCAAAGAAAAAACCTACGCTAAAAAAGAAGCATTTTGAAAAGAAAAAACTACGCTAAAAGTAAGGACTCCGTCCTTTACGAACCTGCAAAGAAAAATCTGCATTAAAAAAGAAGCATTTTGAAAAGGTTCATTCATATCTTAATGCATCAAGCTTTCTTAAAAAGAAACCTTGAGGAAAGAAAATTACTCATAACGCAATGCATCAACTGGCTTTAGTTTTGATGCTTGTCTTGCTGGCAAAGCACCTGAAATCATTCCGATTATTATTGCGAATGCTAAACCAAACATAATCAATCCAAAGCTTATTTTAATTTTTAAAATTCCATAACCTGCACTTGCTGCTGCTTTTCCTACTAAAATTCCTATTCCTGAACCTAATAAAACTCCAAAAACTCCACCTATTAAACCTATAAATCCTGATTCTAATAAAAATAACATTAAAATATCTGAATTCCTTGCACCTATTGACTTCATAATACCTATTTCTTTTGTTCTTTCTAAAACAGAGGTATACATTGAGTTCATAATACCTATGCCACCTACAACTAAAGAAATAGCTGCTATTCCAATTAAGACAACCTGAATAATACCTAGAACACTATTAATTTGCTCTGCTATTTGTGATGCTGATAATACCTGGAAGTTTTCATCGTCCCTTGTTCTTTCTAATTTATTTTCTGCTTTTTTTGCTGTTTCTGCTGCATCTATTCCTTCTTTAACCTGGGCTAAAATATAATCTACTTTATCACCTGTATTAAAAATTTCTTTTGCTGCTTCATAAGGAATATTAATCTGATTATCATCCTGCTGATTTCCTATTTCTTCAAAAATACCAATTACTTTAAAGTCTACTCCCTGAATTTTAATCTTATTATTAATTCTTAATTCATCTTTAAATAAATCAGTAGCAACTCTTGAACCTATTACTGCTACATATTTTTCACCTGAATTAAACATTCTACCTTTTGAAACTTCTATACCCATATCTTCAAAAACTTCTGAGAATTCTTCTGCTGGAAATCCTGCTATTAATGTATATTTTAATTCTTTTTTATATTCTAGTTCACCTGATTTACCTATTACTGGGGCGACATATTTGAAATCTGATATTTGTTCTAATGCTGTTACATCTTTTTCTGTTAAGCCTTCTGAAGCTGAACCAGGGCCTTGAAATGATTTTGCTGCTATGAATAATCTTGAAGTACCGAAAGTTGCAAACTGTTCTTCAATAGATGATTTTAATCCTTGGGAAATAGAGATTAAAGCTATTATAGAAGCTACACCTATGACTATGCCTAAAATAGTCAACCAGGCTCTTAATCTTCTATGAAGGATGCTGTTTATTGTTAAAGAAATATAATCACTTATCATCTCTCATCCATCTTCGTATCCTGTAGGGAAGACTCCTTAGATTTGATGGCCTGAAAAATCCTATGAATCTGATTATTATTCTTAATGTTCTTTTTAGAGCTATTTTTAGAGATATTGGAAGTTCTTTATGAATTCTATACTCTTTATATGCATAATAAACAAACATTAAAGCCAGGAAGTAAAAGATTATTGAAAAGATATTTGTTTTAGCTGTTTTGAATCCATAACTTACTGCTTCTGATGAAGAGAAGATTGGAACTTTAATATTTGTATTTTTGTTAAATTCTTCATTTAATGAATTTTTATAATTTATACTCATGTTTAAATTAACGTCTTTTGAATTTGTTTTTATTTTGAATGTTGCTGTCTGGAAATCATCTGGTTCCAAGTCACCTAAATAGATTTTTGAAGCTGTTAAAATATCATAACTCTTTGCTGGGTTTAATTCTATTGTTAAGAATTTTACTTTTGTCGGGCCAACATTACTGACTGAAACAATAATGTCACCATTATCTCCTTTTGTGTAAACTTTTGATTCTTCAAATAATATTTCTATTTTAGGCATGCTTTCTACTATAACACCTATTGTTTCATTGCTTGTTAATTTATTATCCAGAACATCATAATATGTTAATTTGAAAGGAATATTATATGGCTTGGAATCTGCATCAGGGTCTGCTATTATATCATATTCTAATGTTGCTTCTTCTCCTGGGCTTAATGTTCTTATGTTTTTTTCTGTAACTGAATATACTGGTGAGAAAATTGTTGAGGAAATATCCAATTTTGCATTTATATTACGCATTATTGTTGATGCGTCATTTTTTAATTTGATTATTATTTTACTTTTTTCTCCTTGTTGTATTCTTTCTGGTTGAGTTGATACTGAGATTATTGATAATGTTGGAGATCTTGAACGAATTGTAATTGGAAATTCTCTTGATGTTTGACCATCGTTTACTAATACTTTTAGACTTTCATCTTTTTCTACTGCTTTGTCATCTACTTTTATTTTAAATTTAAAATTTACTTCTGCTCCTTTTGCCAAAGAAGAGAATGTTTGCTCTTTACTTTCTCCAGGATAAACTGAGAAAGGAAATGTTTCTGTTATTGAGAATTTAACATTGCTTAAATCTGAGTTTCCATTATTTATTACTCTGAACCAAATTTCAAAATAATCGCCTGGAGTGACTGGGTATGGATTGTATCTTAAGCTTTGAAAAACTATGCTATTACTACCAATTAAATTTCCTGTTGTGTTTACTTCTATTGCAGATGCTAAGCCTGCTACTAAAATGAATAAAAAAATAATGTTAAAAATAGTTTTCATTTACAATTTCACCATCCTTTAAATGAACCACTCTTTCTGCTATTTGAGCTAGTTTTTCATTATGAGTAATCATTATAATTGTTTTACCTCTTTTATGCAGGTCTTGAAGCATTTTAATTATATCTTTTTCTGTGTTTGAATCTAAGTTGCCTGTTGGTTCATCTGCTAAAATAACTTCCGGGTCATTAGCCAATGCTCTTGCAATTGCAACTCTTTGCTGCTGTCCACCTGATAATTGAGATGGACGATGATACATTCTATCTTTTAAACCAACAGATGTTAATAACTCTGTTGCTCTTTTTAATCTTTTTGTTCTTTCTGTTCCTTGAAATATCATTGGAAGCATGACATTCTCCAATGCTGTCAAACTTGGAATTAAATTAAATGCCTGAAAAATAAAACCTATTTTTTTGCCCCTAATTGTTGCTAATTCTGATTCATGAAGCTCTTCTATGTCAAATTCATCTAAATGAATTGTTCCTTTTGTTGGTGTATCCAAGCAGCCAACTGAGTTTAGCATTGTAGATTTACCTGAACCTGATTTTCCTAAGATTGCTATAAACTCGCCTTTTTTTATTTCTAAGTTTATGTGTTTTAAGGCAGTTACCTCTACTTCACCTACCTGATAAATTTTAGATACATTTTTTAAATGAATTAAGCCTGTCATAGAATTTACCCTTTTTTTCACCTTCTTTAATTTAATATTTTTTGAATTTATAATTATTGCTAAACCTGAATTAAGTTGAATTCAATGCTTCTTTTTCCAAAGAAAACTTTTGTTTTCTTAGGTCCAGAAAATCTTTTCTTTTCAAGGAGTTCTTTTCCCTGAAGGCTTTTCTTACAAGAAAAGGCTTCGTTCGAACCTGCGTAGGCACTAAGCCAGTAGATTTTGAGTCTACCCCGTTTGACCACTCCGGCATTCCCGCATAAGGGTTTGGCACCCTTTATGAACCCGCGTAAGGGTTCCACCCTTCACGAACCTGTAAAGGGAAAACCTACACTAAAAGAAAGAAATTAGTTTAAAAAGGTTTATTTTTTACCTTTTTTTCTCATTTTAAACATTATGAATCCTGAAGCTGAAAGAATAATCAAGATTAAGAAAATTGTGATGTAAACTCTATTTATTGATAAATTACTGCTTATTACTGCTTGTCCTGTCATTAAGTTTGAGAAAAAGCCCTGTTTTGCTGATTCTATATTCTGATTTTGTAATTCTGTGTTTAATTGAATATTTTCATTAGATGCTTTATATTGAATTTTCTGATTATCTTCAATTATTTCTTGCTCTGTTTCTGTAACTTCAGGAGAAACTAATAATGCTTGTGGCTCTGAAGCTGAAGACTCTGAAGAACCGGAACTTCCTGATGAGCCTGAACTACTGTCTGAATTTTGAATAGTTGTATTTTCTGTTTGGGTTGAAGTGTTTACTGTTAAATTTGCTACTTGTGAAATATTAACTATAATTGAGAAATTTTCACTGCTGAAATTTGAAACTGATAAATTATTAAAAGATAAACAATTCCAAAAATAATTACCATTGTTTTCTAAAGTTATATTGAATCCTGAATTATTTGCATTTCCTGAAATTATCTTTGTTTCTTTATTTTCAAAAGAAGTTGAATTTCCAAGATATAATGAGATATTTGTTAATGAAGAATTACTTGATGCTGAACATTCAAATGTTAAATTATTATTTGAAGTTGTTAAATTGTTTATTGGAGAAATTAGATTTACTAAAATTGAATTATTAACCTGAATAGATTCATTTGTTGTATTTGAATCCTCTGAATTATTTATTTCTGTATCATTTATAGAAATTATATTTAATAATTTATGCATATTTAATCCTGAATAATTTAATCCTGTTGAATCTGTAATGTTATTTCCATTGTTTTTTAATAATAAATTAATTTCTTGGGGTGATAAAATAATATTAAAATTTTTTAATTGATACTGATTTAGCAATGCTATTGCTCCTGAAACTAATGGAGTAGACATTGAAGTACCAGTCATTGTTTCATAATTTCCTGATATTGAAGTTGAATTAATATTGGAGCCAATTGCTAAAACTACTGTATTCTTATTTCTGTTACTATAGGAAGCTATTGAATTATCTTTGTTTAATGCAGATACTGAAGTTACTCCATTTATACAAGCAGGACCTGTTATTTTTGTTTTTGAGAAATCATTTCCTGCTGAAGCCACTACTGTAATATTCTGGGATAATGCTGCATCTATAAATGGCTTTAATGGTTCATTATTGCAATAATTAGAGTATAATCCACCACCTAAGCTCATGCTTATTACTGAGATGTTATATTCTTCTTTGTGATTTATGCAGAAATCTATGCCTGCGTTTATTATTGAGGAAGAACCATCTCCATTTTCATCTAGAACTTTTACTGAAATTATTTTTGCATCTGGTGCTGTTCTTGAAACTATTCCAGAAACATGAGAACCATGACCTGCATCATCATAAGGATTATTGTCATTATTAACAAAATCATAACCTGATATTATTTTATTGCAATTTCCTGACAAAAAATCAGTTTCAGAACAATTTCCTAAATCTTGATGAGAATAATTTATACCTGTATCTAAGATGCAGACTGTTTGTCCTTTACCTGTTAAATTGAATAAAGATTGAACTAATGTTACATTTGATAAAGGAAGAGCATCTTCTAAGGTTGCATGATAAACCTGCTCTTCTGAAATTAATTCTATGTTTTCATTATTTCTTAATGCTTCAAGCTTGTCTTTGTCTATTAAAATTAAATAAGAATCTGTTGAAGAATAGTAATATTGTTTGTCTAATGAATCTTCATAAACAACAAATCCCTGGAACATATTTGGGGTTGATTCTTTTAGTTTTACTATGACTGAGACTTTTTCTTTGTCTTCTATCATGCTATTTTTAGAGATTATACTTACTATAAAAAGAAAAGATATCAATATAATAACTGTAATCATTAACTTGCGATGTAGCATCTCTTTTGTTTTAAGAACTTTTTAGCTTTTTTTTCCTCTCCAAGGATTTTTTTTAATTCATCAATGTCTACTTCAAAATCGTCATCATCCTGGCCAAAAACCTGATTATTTGATAATTCTATCATTTTATTATTTCTCCATGAATATTTAAGAATCTTGAGAAAGCTTCAAGGTCCTTTTGATTCTTATTAGAGTCATTTAATATATAAATCTTTACTTTATGTTTTTTGCACAGTTTAATATTTTGGAATATCTTTCCGAATAGGGATATCTTGTTTTTTGAATTCAAGAGATTGCTTATACTTATAGCATATCCTATGTTATTTTTTCTTGCTATTTCGCAGAAAATGTTATTTAAATTTGAATTTCTTGAATGCATGAAATCTTTTAAGGAATCTTCTTCTATTGAACAAATTGCTTTTATTTTTTTGTTTTCTAATATATATCTTATTAATTTTGGGTCTTGTGATTTCAAAATAGAGTCCTTTTTAACTGAATTTAGTTCTTTAATTGAAGATACTTCTTTAATTTCCATTTTTTTCATATGAATTGGGGTTTTAAATTCCTTACTATGTTTAATTATCACTTAATAATAACATTTAAAAAACGAGAAAATTATTTAAATTTAAGCTAGGGGCTAAGATTATGAATCCAACTGAAAACAAAATTCCAAAACATATTGGCATAATAATGGACGGAAATAGGAGATTTGCTAGAAGATTAACCCTTAAACCCTGGAAAGGGCATGAATGGGGGGCAAATAAAATAGAAAATGTCCTTAATTGGTGCAAGGAATTTAAGGTTAAAGAATTAACTTTGTATGCTTTTTCTGTTGAAAATTTTAACAGACCAAAAGAAGAATTTAACTTTTTAATGGATATATTCAGAAAAGAATTTGACAAATTAAGAGATGATGAAAGATTAATGAAGGAAGGAATTAGAATAAATATCATTGGAAGAACATGGATGTTTGCAAAAGATATACAGGAAAAAATACATTTAATTATTGAGAAGACTAAAAATAATACTAATTTTATAATTAATTTCGCAATGGCTTATGGTGGAAGAACTGAGATTATTGATGCTACTAAAAAAATTGCAGAAGCTGTTAAAAATGGAAGCTTAGATGTTAATGATATTAATGAAGAAGTTTTCAAGAAAAACATTTATCTTGAGAGTGAGCCTGATTTGATAATAAGAACTGGGGGAGAGAAAAGACTTTCTGGATTTTTATTATGGCAGGGAAGCTATGCTGAAATTTACTGGGTTGATCATTTATGGCCTGAATTTTCTAAAGAAGATTTTAAAGCTGCTTTAATTGACTATAGTGATAGGGAAAGAAGATTTGGCAAGTAAGGGATTCTCCCTTCACGAACCGCACTTTCTTAGAAAGAACCTGCGCTAAGAAAATGAACCTGCGCACCCTTTACGAACCTGGTACGTTGGAAAAGTTTATGATCAAAAGAACTTAAAACAAAAGAAAGAAAAAGTTATGAGCAAAAAGAATCAGAATGAAAATATATGTGCAAAAGATAAGTTTTTTAAGGTGATTTTTATTTAGTTTTTATAAGCGCGAATGGTTTAGTGGTTAGAATCCGAGCCTTCCAAGCTTGGGACCGGGGTTCGAATGAGCTTTTCTTTCTTTGAAGAAAGAAAATCTTCATCAAAAGAAAGAACAAAGATGAAGAAAGCTTCGGAAAAGAGAACAAAGCTGCGAAAGTCCCCGTTCGCGCAGATTCTTTATATCAGTAAATCTTTTTAAGGAGTTTAATTTAATGTATATCATGGGAAATATAATTGTTTTTTGTGCACATGATGATGATTTTGCTGTTGGTGCATTAGGAACTATCTTAAAAGAAATTGATAATGGCAATAATGTTCTTGAAGTTATTTTCTCTGCTGGGCAAAAATCACATCCTCATTATAAAGAAGAAGTTATATCGAGAAAAAGAGCAAATGAAACCTTAAGTGTGAATGAAAAATTAAAGGTAGAAACTTTGTTTTTGGGACTAGATGATGCTAAACTGGCACAGGTTATTGATACTAATGTTAAAAATAAAATAAGAGAAGTAATTCAAAATAATAAGCCTGAAAAAATATTTGTTGATTCACAATATGACCCTCATCCAGACCATAGGGCTGTTTTCAAATGCGTTGATGATGTTTTGAAAGAAATGCGTTTTGAAACTAAAGTTTACAGCTATGAAGTATGGAATTTATTGAAAGAGAACAAACCTGTTGTTTATGAAGATATCTCTAATTATTTTTTGAAAAAAATCAATATTATGAAGCAATATAAAACTCAGTTGTATTTTATGTATGTCCTGATGTTACCTGTTTATATAAGGTCTAAATTATATGGGAGAAAAATAAAAGTAAAATATGCTGAAAAATTTTATAGAGTAAAATGAAAGTTACATTTGTTATTACAGGTATAGGAATGGGACATATTGCAAGAGAAAGTGCTATTATTGACAAATTAAAAAGAAATGTGAAAGAACTTGAAATCTCAATAATAGGAAACAAAAAAGTCTGTGATTATTTTAAAGGTAAGTTTGAAGTTGCTGAAATTCATGGGCATAATTTTCCAGAAGGAAATTTTAAAGTTAATCTTTTAAAAATGTTATTGCATAATTTAAATTATCCTTTTTATTACTATAAAGATTATGAAACTATAAAAAATCATCTTATTCAGTTTAATCCTGATTGTTTAATCGTTGATAGCGAGCCTTTAGGAGTTAAAGCTGGAAGCTTGCTTGGGAAAAAGATATTTTTTATTTATAACCTGGATTTGAATACCTGGGCAGAATTTGATAAACATAAAAAGCTTACTTTTATGCAAAAGATTCAATCAAAATATTTTTTTAAAATAGTTGATTACTGCTATAGAAATTCTACTTTGGTTTTTTTGCCCGGAATAAAGAAAAAAACAGATGAAAAAAATGTAAGATATGTTAATCCTATAATAAGAAAAATGCCAATTGAACTGCCTGATGTAAATACACTAATGAGAAAGCATGAATTAGAGAAAAAACCTATTTTGATTACTTTAGGTGGTTCTTTTTTTGGAAAAAATATAGTGGAAGAGATTGTTGAAATAAGCAAGAACATTAATGAAGAATTTGTCATATTTGGATATAATGAAGAGAAAGTAATTGGTAATGTAAGACTCTACAAATTTAGGGAAGACTTTTTGGAATATCTAAAAATATGCAAGGGTGTTATTATACTTGCAGGACATAATTCTTTAATGGAGACTATTGTTTATAAAAAACCTGCTTTGGTTTTTCCAATAAAAAATTATATTGAGCACTATGTTAATATGTATGAATATAAGGAATACATAATGCATAAATTAATGAAAGATACTGGTTTCTTAAAAGTTCATATTGAAAATTTTATAAATGCAATTCCCAAGATACAGGAAAAACTTGATAAATTAGAAGAAATAAAAGGCAATGGCGCTGATGAAATTGTAAAAGAAATTTTAATTTATTCTAAATAAAAAAGAAATTTTATTCCATTCTTGAAACATCGCTTAAAACATCATAAGAAGTAATTTCTCTCTTTACATATCCTGATTTATCACAAAAAGGACATCTTGTAACATCTCTTGGGTCTTTTGCTGTTGAGAATTTAAATTTACATAATCCGCAGATCATTCTTGTTTCTCCAAATTTATTTCTAGAAACTTCTTTTTTGACCAAGTCTTTTGGCAAATTTGATTTAGAAGCACAATCCCCACAAACAGGAGTTCCATTAACTTTTACCAAGTCACCCACATTTACTCTTTTTTTGCATGCTCTGCATACTGTGTTTATTCCGACTACTACCATGCTCTATTTTTAAAATAAGTTATATATAAGTTTATCTAAGTTATATTTTATACTAAATTGAGAGAAAATTCAGCAAAGAAGCAAAAGATACCCAGGCTAAATAAGGCATTAATAAGTAAGATGAGGTTTTATTTATCTTCCATGTTACTAAGACTAATGATAAAATTGATAACCAGAGAAAAATTATTTCTATGAAAGCTGCTTTTGGTGATTTTAAATAAAAATACAAGAAAGACCATAGAATATTAAGAAAGAAGTTTATTGCAAAAGCAACTATTATTATTTGCTTTGCTTTTGTTGAAGTCCATGCCAAATATAATGAAATGCTTATTAATAAGAATAAAATATTCCAGACAATTGGGAAGACATAATTTGGGGGAGTAAGTTTTGGTTTTATACTTTGATACCAATCTGAACCTGTATTCTTTGATGTGAAAATGCTTCCTATGAAAGCTATTGAATAAACGATTAGTAAACAGATTATAAAAATTAGATATTTGTTCATACTATTTTTTATTACTTATTATTATTTAAAGATTATTAATACGCCCTCGATGGGATTTGAACCCACGGCCTAGTCATTAGGAGTGACTCGCTCTAATCCAAGCTGAGCTACAAGGGCATAATATTAAAGAAAAATTATTGTTTATTATTCTTTCTTTTTGAGACAATTGCTATTAATTCATGCAATAATCCTTGGGAGGGAGCCAAGTTAATTAATCTGTGAGTATGATGTACTTCTTTAATGTTTCTTGGCTCTTCTATTTTGTGGATGAAGATATAGTAAAATATTATTCTTAAAATTCCAGATAATACAAAAAGCAGGATTATTGGAGTAAAGGGCATTTTTATGGCAACTAAAATTCCACCCAATGCTGCTCCTAAAAATGAGGCTATTCCATTCAAAACATTGTGATATGAAATAAATAAAGCTCTTTTTTCTTTTGTTGTTGCATCATAAATAAAGTCTGAAACAGATAGATTAAATCCACCCCATGCAAAACCTGAAATTACCTGGACAAACAAAAGATAATAAATATTTGAATTAAATATCCATAATAATGGGACTATTGCAATGAAAATGCCCAATATTTTTAATGTTTTCACATTTCCATGCTTGTCTGCGTATTTACCCCAAACTCTCATTCCTATTAAACTGAAAATTGATGCTGTTACTGTAATTAATGTATATTGAGGATAGGAAAAGTTTAGATTTCTTATCATGTAAACTGCAAAAAAAGGTGATGCAATCATAACTGCAAAATTTAGAAAGGATTGATACATACTAAATTTGCCAAAGTTTGTTTCTGGCATTTTTTTTAAAAAAGACTTGAATGAAAAATAATCCTGCTCTGGAAACTTGAATTCTGGCTCAAACTGCTTTGTTAAAAAATAAGATGATAATAATCTTCCTATCATTGCAATTATAAAAATAATTGCAAATGCTATAAATAATTTATTTGTTAATGCATCTAAAATATAAGCTGCCATGAATGTAAATGCTATTGCAAAAGAACCTGCTATTGCATTTCTTCTTCCAAAATAATTTCCTCTTTTGTTTGGGTCAACCATATCTGAAATCCAGGAAGCCCAGATTGGACTTATGAAAGAGCCAAATGCAGATAATAAGGTGAATAAGGCAATAAGAAATATTGGCTTATGACTAAGATTCATAAAAGGCAATAACATTATTGGAATCCAAATTAATGCCTGTAGTAAAACAAAAGAAATTGTAATTGTTTTTCTTGATTTTATTTTTTTTAAAAAATGAACTGTAATTAGTTGTGTTAATGGAGAGAACAAAGAAGGTATTGAAGAGAGAAATGCAACTTCTGTATTTGAAGCATTTAATGCCATTGCAAATGGAGAAATATAAGCTGTTCCTGAACCTTCCATTATTGAAGCGGATGAGCCTTCATAAACAGAATATTTCAAACTTTGTTTCTCTAATTTTACAACCTCTTTTTTTGGAATTTTCCCCACTTAGATATTAACAACTTTCTTTTTATAAGCTTTTATAACCCGAACATTTTTTTCAAGAAATTGGTTTTTTGTTCAAGCATTATAATCTTTATTGTGGGACCTATTATTACAAACTTATATGCTTCTATTTTTGAGGGATTTGCGAAAATGAATCTAACTTCTCTTTTTCTATTTATGAACCAGACATATAAGCCTATTATTGAACCTTTTAGAACAGTATAAATTGATTTTTTTATACTGTCTACTTTAAAATAGGTTCTTGATGAACCTGTTTGTCTGTGCTTTAAAAAGTTGATTTGTCTTTTAACTAGATTTTTTAATAATTTAAAACCTGTTATTGCCCCAAAATGTTTTAAAAAGAAAAATGCTGTATTTCTAAACAAATAAAATAAGAAATTATCTAAAATAAACTTTTCAATTTCTCTATTTCCTCCTTTTTTAGCTGTATTGTGGTAATTAATAACATTTGGATCAAATATGATTTTTCCTAATTTTGAAATTCTTAATGAAGTATCTGTTTCTTCATGATATGCATTTCCAGTGTATCTTGAATCATAACCGTGAACTTTCAATAAAGTATCTCTTCTGAAAGACATGTTACCACCCAATAATATTTTAACATTTGTTTTTGGAAGAAAATGCCTTTGGAAAAGATTTTGCAGTTTGTAGTTAATAATCATTCTTCCCTCTTTTTTTGAAAAATATGAGACTCTTTTAACTGGTTTAGTTACTGGTGCTACTTTTCTTCCTATTTCAATGAAAGGACCACCAACACCAACTATTTTATTGCTAGTATAGTTTTTTACTAGATTTTTTATCCAGTTTGTTCTTGCAAAACTATCATCATCTAAAAAAGCAATAATGTCTCCTGTTGCAACTCTAATTCCCAGATTTCTGGATTTTACAATACCTGACTGTTTTTCATTTCTTAACAAAATAATCTTTGTTTTATAATTGAACAAATTGGTGATATTTTTATTGATTTCAAAATTTAAGTCTGAAAATTCTTTTTTGAAAAATTTGAAAACATTTTCATCTTCATTTGAACAGTCTTCAACTATAATAATTTCTTTTGGAAGATAAGTTTGCTTTAACAAAGAATCAATACAAGTCTTAAGATAGGTGTTCCTATCTCGAGTACATATTACGATAGAAACTTTTAATTTATTCTTCATTGTTACAAAAAAGATTTTTAGTATATTATTTTAAACTAATAATCTTTTATAAAAGTTTCTAAGAAAATCATATTAAAAGCTTTATTTTATGCTTTTTATCGAATATAGAAAGTATTTTTTTGCCTATTTCACTTTTCTTGTGCAAATTTATGTCTCCTTTTTTACCTACATTTGCACCAAACAAATATTCATCATCATAATAAGCATCAACATGTCTTCCTATGAAATTTTTGTTTACAATTAAAGTTATATATTTATGAGATTCATCTAAACTATATTCTATCTCTTGTTTTGTTAAATTATTTTTATAAGAAGACACTTCAATTTTTATTCCTAATTCTGATTCTATTTGAGAAATATTTTTTCCTTGCTTTCCTATTATTGCTGGAATGTCTTTTTCAGGCAAGTAAACTATTGCTTTATGGTCTGAAATAACTTCTGCTTTTAATTCTGGGAAAATTTTTCTTAATCTTGATTCTATTTGTTTTGAAGCTAAATTATGCGCTCCTGATTTTTTAATTGTTTTTTTAATTGGAATAACAACTGTTTCTTCACCATAAGAATACATTTCATATTCTAAGTTATTTGTTTCAAAATCTTTTATTTCTATTACTGGACGTGATAAATCTTCTTCTGTCATTCCAGAAGGAACTTTGACTGTCATGTTTAAACTTAAAACTTTATTTACTTGTCCTGCTTTTATGAAAATGACTGTATCAATAATATGCGGAATAATACCTAATTCTGTTTTTCCTATGAATCTTTGAATTGCATCTATTGGATTTGTTCCATGAACTACACCTAAGAAACCAATTCCAGCTAATCTCAAATCAGTAAATAACCTGAAATCTTCTAAGTTTCTCATTTCATCAAAAATAGTATAATCTGGCCTGCATAATAATAGAACATCATGTATTTCCTGAATAGACCCTTGGGTTAATGAATATTGAGTTATTTTATTGCTTAAGTCTAAATCTCTAGGTGATTCTACTGTTTTTACATTTTTATTTAATGAAGCATAATATTCTGCTATTGCTGCTGCACATGTACTTTTACCTTCACCTGGTGCACCTGCTATTAAAACTCCTTCTGCCTGTTCTGAAATTCTTTGAAATAATTTATCTGATAAATGATAATCTTCTAGGTTTAATTTTACTATTGGATGAACTGCTGTTATTTCCCATGCATCACTGAAAGGAGGTCTTGTAATTACTATTCTGTATTTTCCTAGCTGGACTATTGTTGAACCTCTTCTTTCCATTTCAATGAAACCATCTTGCCTTGATTTTGCTTCTTCTATTATTGATTTGGATAATTCTTCTACTTCTGCTTTTGTTAATTCTTTTTCTGACAATTCAACTGATTTCCAGTTTCCTGGCGAGCCTTTTTTTCCATAAGGTTTAGAACTTTCTCTTAAATGGACTGACATTGTTATTTCATCAAAATATTTGTCTAAAGAAGATTTTTTTATTGTGATTACTGGTTCAATATAATGAACGAGCATGTTTTTTGCTTCTGCTACTTTGCTCTGGACTTTATCACCTGTAACCAAAACTGCTCTTTTTTCATAAGCTAAGTCTCTAATTAATGAATCTATTTCACCTAAAGAAGCATGTTTTATTTCTGCTGAAGAAGGACGTCTTCCTGCGTAAATTAATTTGAATCTGTTTGTTTTGCTTAATATATTTAATTCTTTTATTTCATCCAAACCTAAGTAACCTATTGCTTTTCCTATATTTGCCTGATGCTCTAGTTCACCTAAAACAGCTTCATGAATTATAATTGTTGAAGTTCTTAATTCTTTTTTCTTTATTTTATCTGACAAAGCTCTTTCTATTAAAATGCTTGTATCTGGAACTATTATTTTGAAGTTTAACATGAACTATATACTGAAAAAGTTGTTTTTAAAGGTTGTTAAAACCAAACTTTTTAAATTCAGTTTATTTCTTTTATTTATGGAATTTTATGAAGAGTTTTTTGAGAATGCAAAAGGAAAAAGTTTAAGTGAACTTTTAAGATTGAGAACTGAATTATCTAAAAAGTATAAGTTGAAAGGATTACCTGATTTGATTAGATTATTTTCTCATGCTAATAATGAACAAAGAAGAGACTTAAAAGACATTAAAATAAAACCAATGAGAAGCTTATCTGGGGTTACTCCTATTGCTATTATGACTAAACCTGGAAAATGTCCTGAACAAGCAAGATGTGTTTATTGTCCAGGAGGATTGAAAAGTTTTTTTGGAAATGTTCCTAAATCTTATACTGGAAATGAGCCTGCTTCTATGAGGGCTAAAAGAAATGAATATGATGCTGTTTTACAGATTTTTAACAGGCTAGAGAATTATGTCTTATTAAATCATGATATTGGAAAATGCGATGTTATTATTATGGGCGGGACTTTTACTAATTTTTCTAAACAATATAAGGATGAATTTGTTGCTGATATTTATTTTGCTTTTAATAAATTTTCAGAATTATTCTTTGAAACCTCTTTAGAAAAGAGCTTTCATGGAGAAAGAAAAACCAGAGTAGAGATTAATTTTGAGAAGTTCTATAAGTTTTTTGAATTAGGTATGGATTTTAGAAGTCCTGAAAGAATAGAAAAAGTGAAAGAAAATGTTTTGCATCTAAAAAAAGAAAATTTGAATCTAGAAAAAGAACAACTGAAAAATGAAAGTTCTAATGTAAGGTGCATCGGTTTAACTATTGAAACAAGGCCTGATTGTTGTTCATTAAAACAATGTAATGAAATGCTTGAATATGGGGTTACTAGAGTTGAATTAGGGATACAAAGTGTTTATGACAGTCAATTAAAAAAAGTAAAAAGAGGGCATTTGAACAAAGAAAGTATTGAAGCTATTAAAAGATTGAAAAATTTAGGGTTTAAGATAAATTTACATTATATGCTTGGCTTACCTTCTTGGACAATCAAAAAAGATATTTCTGGTCTAAAAAAATTATTTTTTGATGAAAGATACAGGCCTGATATGCTGAAAATATATCCTTGCTTGGTTATGCCTGGAACTGAACTTTATGAAGATTATAAGAATAAAAAGTTCAAGCCCATGAAACTTAATGATGCTGCTGGAGTTATTTCTGAATTTAAACGAGATGTTCCAAGATATGTTAGAATAATGAGAATACAGAGAGATATCAGCAAGGGAATTATTGATGGGGTGAATAAAACAAACTTAAGACAATATGTTAATGCTTTAATGTTAAAGAAGAAAATCAAATGTAAATGCATAAGATGCAGAGAAATTAAAAATTGTGATATTTCTAATTATAACTTAAATGTTTTAGAATATAATGCTTCTTGTGGGAAAGAGTTTTTTATTTCTATTGATGCTAATGACAAAATAATTGGATTTTGCAGATTAAGATTTGTTAATGAGAGTTTAAGGAAAGAGATTACTTTAGATTCTGGGATAATAAGAGAGTTGCATGTTTATGGGAAATCAGTTAAGTTAGGCGAGAAAGGTGAAATACAACATCATGGTTTTGGGAAAATGCTTGTTAAAAAAGCTGAAGAGATTTGCTTGAAACATAACAAAAAGAAAATATTAGTTATTTCTGGTATTGGTGTTAAGGGCTATTATAAAAAACTAGGTTATGATTATGATGGTGTTTATATGAGCAAAGCTGTTATAATTTTAAAGTAGTTAAAAAAGATAGATTTAAATATATTTTATTTTTAGAATTTAAATAGAAAATGTTAATTACAAAAATTGCAAGTAGAGAATTAGGTTTTGAAGAAAGAGCAAGAGCTTTTTATGATGATATACAAAGGGGTGTTGGTTTTAAAAGAGTTAATAGGGGACATGGGCATTATGTTATAAGTCCTCTTGTTGTTGGTGTAGATGATAATAATGGTCTAGTTTTTAAAAGAGAGGCTCATGTTGGTCATGCTAGACAAGCTCAAGGATATTATGAAAGATTAATTGATTATTTTAAGAGAAGAGGATATGAACCTTTCAGTTATGAATTATTTAATCCCAATTTTTTCCCTGTAGGAAATCATATTGGATATATTCAAGAATATTTTGAAGAACCAACTTTGCATGAGATTTTGGGGTATTTTCATATGAAAAAAAGAATAGAAGAAAGTAAATTAACACCAAAGGAGATTGTAAGAATTAAAAGAATAAATATGCCTATTGAAGGTTCTGAAGAAAGATGTGAACAATTTTTAAAAAGGCAAGAAAATAATTCTATGACTTTTGAACAAATATTTGAAGTTGAAAGAGAATTTTGTAATGATATTGAATTTTTAGGTTTTTTAAAAAAATTAGAAAATATTATTATTCTAAATCAAAGAGGGAAAAAAGATTTACAAAGAGGCGATTTAATACAAAGAGTCGGATTAGCAATTATTGATTATTAAAAATTGGTTTTTTCTTTAATTTACTTAAACCAAAAAGCTTAAATATAATTACGTAATATTACGTAATATGGAAATTATAAGCAGAATAAGCAAAGGGAGCAGAATGGACCAGGTTTACATTCCAAAAAACAGGGCTGGTTTTTCTATTGGGCAGTATGTTACAATAATGCCTTTGGAAAGATTAAATTCTGAGAAGGAAGATGGAAAAAGAATTAAGCCTTATTTTTACAATGTAAAAAATCTTGAACCAATAAAAACAAGAATAATTGAAGAAGTTTTTAATTTGGTTAATAAAGAGATTAATCCTGAGAATATAATTATTACTGGCTCTTTTCTTGAAAAAGGATTTAGTTTTAATGACTTGGATATATTGATTATTGATGATAAAAAAATTGATGTAAGCTTAATTAAAAATAAGATAGAAAGTTTAACTGGAATAAAAACCCATATTATTGTAATTAGTAAAAATGAACTGCTTTCGGGTTTATCAATAGACCCATTATATAGTTTAATGCTAAGCAAATGTGTTTCTAAAGAAAGGATTATATTTAGGATTAAAAGAAACATTAATTATAAGCTTCTTGATTTGAATTTATTAAAAAGCAAATCTTTAATTGATGGTTTTGAGCTTTTGAATGGGAAAGAAAAATATTATCTGACTTTTAATATGGTAGCTATTCTTTTATTTATTTCTGGGAAAAAACTAAATAGAGAAATAGTTAATAAAAAAATTGAAGAATTATGTAAGATTAATATAAATGAATTAAAGGAAAATATGGTTAAAAATGATTTTTTAAAGAAATATAAGGAAGTTTATAATAAAACCTTTAAGACTATTTTGGAGAAAATAAATGAACAGAATGAGCCTTTTTAAGAAAAAGCCTCAAGGGAAAAAGAAAAATGAACAGAAACAAACTTACTGAGGCATTTATCTCAAATCTTGCAAATGCAGTTATTCATGAAGTTCTTGAAAAGGCAATAGATAAAGAAGAGATCTCCCAAGCCTATAATAAAGAAATCAGGAATAGCAGTGAAATTGCAAAAAAATACAGGGAAAAGATAAATCCTGTAAACAGGAGTTTGCCTGAAACGGATATTGAAGAAATTAAAAGAAAAATCATAAACAAAGTTAATTCTGAGCTAAAATTAAGAATAAACAAGGGTTATGAAAATATAAATCTTTTACTTGTTGATGAGTTAGTTGATAAATACTTAAAAGAGATGAAGGTTAGTTAAGAGTTGTTTTAGATAAGAATTTAAACTTTTTCTTATTATTAATTATATGTTTGAAACTTATAGATTTAAAGATGGAGAAGAAGCAACAAGAGTTTTGGAAGCATGTAATTTAGGAACTATGTGGAATACTTTTTTGATTTTTGACCCTAAAACTTCCAGAATGAGAGCACCTGAAGATATATGTTTATCTGTTTTTCCGCAGTATCGTGATGCAGGGCTTCAAGTTTCTCTTGCGGAATTACATGGTCGAGGAATGTTTAATATGTTTTCTCCTAAGGTAAATTATCCTGGTGTTATATTAGATAGGCTTTCTGAAGCATTACCTGTAGGCGTTTGTAGGGGGGATGGAACTTTTACTTTTTTAAATGGTGAACATGAAGTTATAGCCCAATATCATAGAAGAATGAGAGACGAGATAGCAAGATTAGGACTTCAAGAGAGAGTTGAACAAGTTGCCTAGTTGTTTCTTTCAAATAAAAACAAAGGTTTATAATAAACAGAATTATATTACTTTTATATGGATGAGAATACATTGGAACTGGGCGGGAAAATAACTTTAGTTGGCTTCAGGGATGTAGACCCTTCTAAATTGATTGTTGTTAAGAAAGTTGTTGGTAATTTTGCCAAAAAATTGCAGGAAAAGAGCGATAAATTTGAGAATTTAAGTGTTCATATCAAATCTGTTCATAATTCTGAGAGTGAGATAACTGCAAAAGCTATTATTAATGGAAAGAAGTATAATGCTGAAAATACTAATTTTAATCTCTTTTTTGCCTTAAATTCCAGTTTAAGTGCTGTTGTTTCTGAGATTGAGAAAGATTTATAAAAGAATTTTTGAGGTTAATAATATGACAAAACGAATGGGTGGAGCAAGAAGGAAAACAAGAAGCAAGCTTAGAAAGAAAGCTAGAGAGTCAGGAAAGTTAAGTGTAAGCAAGTATTTCCAGGTTTTTAATATTG
Organism: Candidatus Woesearchaeota archaeon; assembly: GCA_018303025.1. Taxonomy (GTDB): domain Archaea; phylum Nanobdellota; class Nanobdellia; order SCGC-AAA011-G17; family GW2011-AR20; genus JAGVYZ01. The sequence goes on along the minus strand of JAGVYZ010000018.1, from coordinate 50,445 downwards.
GAGAAAGTGTTTATTTAGTTGCTAATCCTACTGTTCAAAGAGGAATGTTTCATCCTAGATTTCATGGATTGCAAGGAAAAGTTGTAGGCAAAAAAGGCGCTTGCTATGAAGTTCAAATTAAAGATGGTGGAAAAACAAAAGTATTAATATCACATCCTATTCACTTAAAAAAATGTTAGACATAGAAATAATAGAAGAAAAACCAGTAACTAAGTATGAAGTTAAAGAGTTTTTGGATACTGTAAAGAAGAGAGACAAGGAATTAAGCGAAAGAGCTTTGAAAACTCATGATAATCTATTATTAGAGAAAGTAGACTATAAAAAAGTAAAAGAAGAAATAGAGAAATTACAGATTCCAAGATTAAAGGATAGACATGTAGTGAAGATTATAGACATAATGCCAAAAGACCTAGAAAGCGTAAATGCTTTGTTTGTTGGAGAGAATATAACTTTGAGTCAAGAAAACATGCAAAAGATACTTACAGCAATAAAGAAATGAAAATTACTACAATAAAAAATGATAAAAGAAGAAAACGCCCTAGTATTAGACTTTTTACAGAATGGTTATCCATTAGATCCTTCTTTCAGAAAAATGCCTATTGTACAGGCTGTTGGTAGAACAAATTTTATTCTTTTAGAGTTAGTTCCTAAAAAAGATATATTTTTACAGCCTCATGATGAAGTTTATATTGGGGATGGAAAAAGAGACCAGGTACATCATATTATTGGAAGAATTCCTTATACTAAATTAACTTCTACTGCCAAACATGAGTTAGATATTATTATTGAGGAGATTATTAAAGAAAATGAAGCTAAGTTTGTTTCATTTTTTAATAAATGCGGACCATTAAGCACTAGAATGCACCAGCTTGAATTATTGCCTGGTGTTGGAAAGAAGCATATGTGGGAAGTTATTGAACAAAGAGATGAGAAATTATTTGAAAGTTTTGAAGACATAAGGAATAGAGTTAAATTAATGCCTGATCCTGAAAAAACAGTTAAAAGAAGAATTCTAGCTGAATTAAATAATGAAGATAGATATTACTTATTTGTAGGTCAGTAAGGATAAGGGTTTAACACCCTTTATGAACCCTCCTACAGATAAGCTTTTAAGTTTTTTTATATTCTTAAATTTTATGAGAGACAGATGTTTAGTTGGTCAAGAAGTTACTTTTAGAGTTGTTGGTGAAGGCAGTGAAGCAAATCATTATTTAATTGAAATTGATGGAAAAGAAGGAACTTATGATTTTCTTCTTCAAAGAGTAATGCCTCCTTTTAATGGAGCAAGAGATGAACTAAATACTCATAATATTCATGCTTGGGTAAGACATCAAGATATAGAAATAAGAAATGAACCTGATAAATCTCAAGGTGTTCTAGTTAAATATTTTATAACTGGTATGAAAGTAGGAGAAACTGATTCTACTCCTGCTACTATTGCATCTCTTGTTTTGGATAGAGAAGCTTGGAAAGGTGCTATATATACTCCTTCAATTGCAGAAATAGTTTATCATGGAACTATTGATGGCTTATTATTTGATGGAGATGAACTTAGAGAAGAACCAGTAAGAAAAAGAGCTGCTTAATTTTCATAATAAAAATCTTTACTAAAAGAAAAATTCTTAAAAACCAGAGAATAAAAAGCTTTATAAATGATTTTTTAGGTTGTATTTTAAAATGAGTGAAATGAGAGCAATTGTAAGGATAAGAAATACTGATTTAGACGGTAGATTAAAGGTTTTTCATGGCTTGACAAAAATCAAAGGAATTAGTTTTATGTTCTCTAATGCAATATGCAATGTTTTGCATTTAGATCCACATGGAAAATTAGGAGAATTAAGCCCTGAAAAAATAAAAGCATTAGAAGAATTATTAGCTAATCCTTCTGAAAAAATTCCAACTTGGATGTTAAACAGAAGAAATGACATTGAAACAGGAAAAAATTTACATGTATTATCTTCTGAAGTAAGATTAACAAGAGATTTTGATATTAAAAGATTACAAAAAGTAAGGTCAAGAAGAGGATTAAGACATGCAATTGACCAGCCAGTGAGAGGACAAAAAACAAAGAGTCACTTCAGAAAAGGAAGGTCTATTGGTGTACAAAAGAAAAAAGCTGTACCTGGAAAAGCTGCAAAACCAGCACCAACCAGCGATAAAGGTGGAAAGGGGAAAAAATAATAAAATGAGCCTTTTTAAAAAAGCCTCAAGGGAAAATAAAAAACAAAATGGGATTAGCAAGAAAATTCAGAAAAAAGTATGAAACTCCTAATCATCCTTGGCAAAGAGCAAGGATTGAACATGATAAAGCATTAGCTATTGAATTTGGCTTGAAGAGAAAAAATGAAATCTGGAAAATGAATTCTCTCTTAAGCAAAATAAGAGGACAAGCTAAAGTCTTATTATATGATGATAGTGAACAAGGTGAAAAAGAGAAAAAACAACTTGTTGATAGATTAGTTAAATTAGGATTATTAACTGAAAAATCTGATTTAGATACTATATTAGGTTTAACTTTAAACGATATTATGAACTTAAGATTGCAATCAATTGTTTACAAGGCTGGTTTAGCTAAAACAGCAAATCAGGCAAGACAATTAATTGTTCATGGACATATTAGTGTAAATGGACAGAAAGTTACTGTTCCTTCTTATTTAGTCATGCAAAGTGAAAGAGGGAAAATTAATTATAACCCTAAATCTGCTTTTAATAAAGAAGATCATCCTGAAAGACCTAAAGTTGAAGCCTCTTTAGGAAAGAGCCTTCAGGGAGAAAGAAAAAATTCAGGGAAAATAAATAAGGAAGAGAAAAAAGAAGAATCCCATAAGGAAGAAAAACCTAAGAAAACTTTTGAAAAAAAAGAAGATAAAGAAGCTTCTTTAAAAAAGAACCTTCAGGAAGAAAAAACAAAAAAAGAGAAACCTGCAAAAAAAGAAGAGGCTAAAAAATGAATGAAATGAGCCTTTTTAAAAAAGCCTCAAGGGAAAATAAAAAATGAATGAAACTCCTATAAAAAGACCTGAATTAAGATGGGGAATAGCTAATATTTATTCTAGTTATAACAATACAATTATTCATATTACTGATATTACTGGGAGTGAGACAATAGCAAGAACTTCTGGTGGTATGGTTGTTAAAATTCATAGACTTGAAAGCAGTCCAACTGCTGCTATGATGGCTTCTAAAAAAGCAGCTGACTTAGCAAGAGAACATGGTATTAATGCTTTACATATTAGAATAAAAGCACCTGGTGGACACAATGGACCTAATAATCCAGGACCTGGTGCACAAGCTGCTGTTAGAACATTATCAAGAGAAGGTTTTAGAATTGGAAACATAGAAGATGTTACACCTCTCCCTCATGATGGGTGTCGCAAAAAACATTTTAGACGTGGTCGTCGTGTATAAACTTGTAAGTAGTTAAAATTTATTTAATTAAATATAATAAATTATTTACTTCTTTATTTATTAACAAATAATCTGTATTAAGAAGTTCCATATCTATATAATTTTTTACATAATTATGCAAAATTGGTTTACCTTCTATTCTTATGCACATGATCGTTCTTAGTTTAGAATCTTTTGATTTTAATGATTGAAATCTATGATCAACTAAGCAAGCTTTTGATTTTATATTACCTCTTTTTTTGCAATTATTATAAGAAAAAACTTCTATTGCTATATTTTTATCAGGAACATAAAAATCAATGTTAAACCTACTTTTTACTCCGTTCAATATTTTATATCTTTCAAATTTTATATTTTGGTTTTCTAAGAGTTTAGCTATTTCTTCTTCATATTTTGTTGGTTTTATCATTGCTAGTCTATTCAATCCTTGATTAACTAAGAAATTTAAATCTCTGCATCCATAAAATCCTTTTAAAATTCTATAATTCTCTAAAAACTGTTGAAATTCTATATTCTTATTTATCAATAAGCTTGTAACAATATTCGAAATTTTTTTGGCTAGGGTCGGTTTAATATTATTAGTTAAGTGTTCATAATTTCTTATTTGTTTCTCACTTATATTAGACACTTGATTGAATTTTCTGTAAGATAGTCCTAATATAATTCTAAAAATAAGAATACTTTGTGGTATTTTTATAAATAATTCAGAGCTAATCTCAGTAAAATTATTAGTTTCTCTTTTGATTAAATCAAAATAATCTTTTAAGTTTTCTTCTGTTAATTTAGAAAAAGATTTTAATTTTATTTCAGCTTCCGGTAATATTTGGTCTTTAGAAAAAGAATTATATTTTTCCCAATTTATTAAAGAATTTTCTAATTTAACCTCTTTTTTATTGATTAATTCTGTTATTTTTTTAGTATATCTTTCTGCTATTTTGACTTTTTCTATTTTATTTCTTTTGGCTTCTGTATGTCTGCACCAATCTTTTGTTTTTCCTAATTTTTTAGCGAATTCTTTTTGAGATAAACCCAAGCATATTCTAAATATTAACAAATATTGGTTATTTTCTAAGATTAAAGAAGGAGTAATAGTCTTAAAGTTCTCTGTTTTTATCCTTAAATATTCATAAACTTGCTTAAATTCTTCTTCATTTAGGTTTCTTAAATCTTCATTTTTTAACATAGATAGAAGAAGTAAATTCTATTTAAATACTCCACGAGGGTGTTTGTCCTGTAACCCTACCTTTTAATATATATTTTAGACTATATATTAATCCCAAAAATGCCTTTATTTTTTTGAAGCAAAGGTTTAAAAACCGTATTTTATAAATTAATCAAGATAAAAATGGAAATTTTAGCTAAATCTGAAAACAAAATAAAGTTTGTAATAGATAATATTGACCATGTTATTGCTAATACATTAAGAAGAGCTGTAATGACTCAGGTTCCTGTAATGGCTATTAAAGAAATAAATGTTGTAAAAAACAATTCTGGTTTATATGATGAAATATTAGCTCATAGAATGGGATTGGTTCCATTAAAAACTGATTTAGGTGCTTATAATTTACCTTCTGAATGCAAATGCAAGGGAAATGGATGTGCACTATGCAGAGTTAATTTAACTATTGATGTTAAAGGACCTTGCACTGTTTATAGTTCTGATTTTAAATCAGATGATCCTAAAGTTGTTCCTGTTTTTGATAAAATGCCTTTAACTAAATTAAATGATAAAAATCAGGCTTTGAAAATAGAAGCTGTTGCTACATTGGGAATAGGAAAAGAGCATGCTAAATTCTCACCTGGCTTAATGTTTTACCAAGCTTATCCTTCTATAAAAGTTGAAAATAAATTAGAAAATGTGAAAAATTGCAAAGAAGTCTGCCCTACTAATGTTTATGAAGTTGAAGGTGATAAATTAAAAGTTAAAAATTTACTTAATTGCACTTTATGCAATGCTTGTTCTGAAATTGCTGAACCTGAAGGAAGCATTAATGTTGAAGGAAGCAAGACTAAATTTATATTTACTTTAGAAAGCTGGGGACAATTAGAAGAAAAAGAACTAATGAAAGAAGCTTTCAAAGCTATTGAAAAAAATCTTTCTGAACTTGAGAAAGAAATTAAGAAAATTAAATAAGCTTTTTTAGGAAAAGTTTTATAAGTTTTGATTTCTTAATTTTTACATGGTTAAAAGAGGTGCTACTATTTGGGATTATATTGCATGGGCTTCTTTGATAGGCGTTAGTCTATGGCTAATTTTGAAACTACTTGGTTTTATTAATACACCTGCTTGGTTGGAATACTCTCCTCTTGCGGGTGTTGTTTATATTGCTGGATGGGCAATGCATAAACTTGACAGGGCTAGTGAAGATATAAATCACATCAATAGGGATGTGAGAGACTTAAGAAATGAAATGAAACCTATTAATGAAAATATAACTAAAATTAAAACAGAATGTCCTATTTTTGATTCAAAATAATCTTAAGTGTGTTAATTTAATAATCTTATCAATCTTTCAAATCTTTCGATTTCACTTGCTTCTTGTTGGAATAATTGTTCTCTTCCTAATCTTAATAATTCTTTAGGATTAGAAATAGGATTTGTATAATAACCAGTTAACCTTGGTTGAATTTCATGTGCTGTTGCAAATATATTCATTAAAACATCTTGTCTACTATTTAATCTATTATATTCTTCAACTAATCTTCTCCATTCTTCACTCCCTCCAAACTCATCACTGCCACCAAAAGGAATTAATGCTCTTTGAATAGCTAACCCAATTTCTCTGTCACATTGTTCTTTTAAACTATCTCTCTTGTTATATATCATAAGTTTTCTAGGTATCAAGAATTCATCATGGTATTGTGAATAGGAATTATACGGATCATTAGTAATTCCCATTTGTTGTTTTTGAGTCCTGACTCTCTCTAGGGTATATGGGTCTATATCTCTTTGCATTCTTCTAACAATTGTTGAATCTTCACCAACTAATGCAATCATTGATTCTCTAAAATGACTTGAAAAAAAACTTCTAACTAAAGATGAGTCAAGTTCTACGCTACTCATGTAAGGACCACTAGAATAGTAATTTAATATTTTTTCTAAAAAATAAGCTCTTGCATCGTCTCCATCTATAAAGTATTTATCAAAAAAACCATCATTTAATGCATCTCTAGCTTTTACTGCTAAATATCTAGCTTTTCTTCTTGCATCTGTATTTAATACTCTTTCTTCAGCTTCGAATTGTCTGAATCTTTCAACATATTTTCCTTCAATTTGAGTTCCAACTTCTCTTCTTATATTATCTATTAAATCTATTCTACTTCTAATTTCTTCTAATGTTCTTGGCATTGAACCAAATGTTCTTGCTGAATCTTCTGCCAATGTTTGTAATTTTGTAGAATATCTTCTATGAGTAATTTGAATAGAATCATCTAAAGCTACTATAGCTTGTTCTGGAATTAAATTATTTGCAGAAAGATAATTAGCTAACTCTATTGAATAATGTCTGGATGATTCTATTGGTTGTGAAGTTGCAGTTTTAGCTCCAAATGCTAAAGTAGCAGCAACTAATAATGCGTATGCTGATTTCATAAAAAAGCCAGGTTTTTGGTATTTATATAATTTACTATTTGTTACTACTCCAAAATTATATTAGTTATCTTTTTATACTCCTATATTTCTTTTAATTTTATTGCGGGAATGCCGGAGTGGTCAAACGGGCTAGGCTTAGGACCTAGTGGCTTAGTGCCTACGCAGGTTCGAACGAAGCCTTTTCTTGTAAGAAAAGCCTTCAGGGAAAAGAACTCCTTGAAAAGAAAAGAACTTCCGAAAGCCCTGTTTCCCGCAGCACTTTTTTTCTTTGAAAAGAAAAAACCTGCACTAAAAAAGAAACATTAGAAAAAAGCTACACTAAAAAAGAAGCATTAGAAAAAAGCTACACCAAAAAAGAAGCATTTAGAAACCTACGCTAAAGAAAAAGCATTTTGGAAAAAAGCTAAAGGTAAAAAAGAAAGAAAATGAAACTGAAAATAAAATATGTTTTAGCGATAGTTTTAATTATTGCAATTATTGGAGTAATATTTATGACCAATTTGAATAATACTAAAACAGAAAAAGTTTTATTGAAAACTACAATGGGTGATATTACTATTGAATTAGCTAATGATATGCCAATAACAACTGGTAATTTCAAAAAATTAGTTAATGAAGGATATTATGATAATGTTATTTTTCATAGGATTATGGCTGGTTTTATGATTCAGGGAGGAGACCCTACTGGAACAGGAAGAGGTGGTCCTGGTTATGCAATCAAAGATGAGTTTACTAATCATAATAAAAATGATAAATATACTATTTCAATGGCTAATGCTGGCTCTAATACTGGTGGAAGCCAATTCTTTATTAACTTAGTTAATAATAATTTTTTAGATGCTAAACATCCTGTTTTTGGAAAAGTTGTTGAAGGCATGAATGTTGTTGATAAAATGGGTTTAGTAAAAACAGATTCAAATGACAGACCTTTAACTGAAGTAAAAATTATTTCTGCAAAAATGATTTAATTGAAAGAAAAAGCTTTATAAACTGTTTAAAGTGATTTAATTTTACTCTGCGAGCTGACGCGAATAAGTAGGGTAAACTTTTAGAAAAAGTTTAATCAAAATATTCTTAGCTCGTTGAAACAAAACAAAAAATGGTAAAAGCTACTGGTCCTCAAACATTGGATTTAATTCGCTTAATCAGGGAATTAAGAAGTTTGGCTAATAAAGAAAAAGTTGCTTTATGGAAAAAAACAGCTGAATATTTACAAATGCCCACTAGAAGAAGAAGAGTTGTAAACTTGTATAAAATTGAAAAATATACTAAAGATGATGAAACTGCTTTAATTCCTGGAAAAGTTCTAAGCTTAGGTGATTTTAATAAAAAAATTACTGTTGCTGCTTATCAGTTTTCAAATGAAGCTAAAGAGAAAATTAATAAAACTGGAAAAGCAATTTCTATTCAAGAATTAATCAAGAAAAATCCAAAAGGAAAGAAAGTGAGGATATTAGGATGATGATTATTAATGGAGAAAATTTAATTTTAGGAAGATTAGCTAATTATGTAGCCAAAGCTGCATTATTAGGAGAGGAAATTAAAATTGTCAATTGTGAAAAAGTAGTTGTTACTGGAAACAAAGCTAATATTATTGGAGATTATAAACATAGAATTGAAAGAGGACACAATGTTGCTGGTCCATTTTATGCAAGACAACCTGATAAATTATTGAGAAGAGCTATTAGGGGTATGCTTCCATATAAGGTTGCAAGAGGAAGAGATGCTTATTCAAGAATATTTTGTTATAATCAAATTCCAGATGCTTTAAAGAATGCTGATTTAGAAACAGTAGATATGTTGAATATAAATAGGAACAAAGCTGGAAAATTTGTAACATTAAGAACAGTATGCAAGGAGATTGGTGATTATGGAAGGTAAAGCTTATGTTGTATCTGGAAAAAGGAAAAGAAGTATAGCCAGAGCAGTAATTAGAAATGGAAAAGGGCAAGTTAGAGTAAACAAAATGATGTTAGATGTTGTTCATCCTGTTTTTGCACGTGATAAAATAAGAGAGCCATTATTATTAGCTGGAGATGAGCTAACTAAGAAAGTTAAAATTGATGTTGATGTTAAAGGCGGTGGATGGAATTCACAAGCAGAAGCTGTTAGATTAGCTATTTCAAGAGCTTTAGTTTCTTTTACTAAAAATAAAGATTTAGAGAAAAAATTCTTACAATATGACAGACAGTTACTTATTGCTGATGTAAGACGTAAGGAAACTCGTAAACCAAATGATTCTAAAGCTAGAAAAAAGAGACAGAAATCGTACCGTTAAAGTGGTAACATTAATATATTTTTTAAAATATATATTAAAAGGTAGGTTTACAGGACAAATGCGCGCGCCGCATTTATATATTATTTTTACTTATTTTTTCTATGAATAATTATCTTGATTTAAATGAATTTATTCCTGAAAAGATTTTAGTTGGGAAAAATAATAATGAAGTTATTCTTAACAAACATATAGGGGAAGAATATCTTGACTTATCTTATTTGGTAAGTCAATATAATGAAGCACAACGTGAACATTCTTTAAGTTTACCTAGAAAAATCATACTTAATAATGAACTATTTGAAGCTTTAGGATTATTACAAGCTGAAATGGGGAAAACTCAGAACGGATGTTTAGTATTTGCTAATTCTGAATTTAAACTAATGAATAAAGTAATCTTGTGGTTTTCAAAAAATTTTGAGTTTTCTTCAGATAGATGGAGGTGGTATATAAAATTAAATATGCAAGAACCTTTAGATGAAAAGTATAAAAAAGAAGTAGAAGAAAAAGTAATTAATCACTGGTTAAGACAAACTAAAATTTCTTATGAAATGAGACATCCTAAAACTGTTTCTTATATAAAAAATATTCCCCATATAAAATTAAAAGATAATTATTATGGGTCTTTAATTATTGAATATAAATGTAATTTATTTAGTCAGATTATTAAAAATTATGTAAAATTAATGTTTTATTCTTTAATCAACTATGGGAATGAAAGTGTTAAAAGCTTTATGAAAGGGATAATAGCTGGCGAAGGTTGTGTTGAAAACAATAAGCAATATAAAAGATATAGAATTTATATAACTGCTGCTAAACAGGAAGAAAGAAATTTATTTCAAAAATATTTAAATTTTTTAAATATTCCAAGTAAACAATATTGTGATGATTTATTGATAATTTCTCAAAGAGAAAACCTAATCAAATTATTAAATCAGAGATTGATGGCTTTAAGTCCTAAAAAATATGCTAAATTTTTTTATATGATGCAACAATATCCTAAAATTAAAGAAGAAACTTGCTATTTTAAAGAGAAAGGGAAAAATGTCTGGAATAAGATTTCAGAAGAGAAAATTAAGAAAATAATTGAGTTATATAATTCTGGGAGTACTAGAACATTGGATATTGCAAAAGAAGTTGGAATAAGCCAGATTAAAGTTCAAAGAGTGCTAAAAGAAAATAATTTAGGAAAAAGAATAATAAAGACTAATGATGAAAAAAGAAAGGAAATTGCTGCTTTTTATAAATCTCACAATTTAACTCAAAAAGAGGTAGCAAAAATTTTTAAGGTTCATGAAAGTGTTGTAGTAAGAGCTATTTTAAAGTATAAAAATAAGAGTTAACAATGGAAAACAAGAATTATGTTTTTTGAATAATACATTATTTTTTAAAACCAAAATATTTAAAAAAGTATTATTTATTAAAACCAGATGAGTTATTTACTTAGTGTTGCAAAATTTGGCGGAAGTTCTTTAGCTACTTCTGAGATTGTTTCTAAGGTAAGAAATATTATTACTGATGACAATAGAAGAAAAATTGCAGTTGTTTCTGCTCCTGGAAGAAAAAATAAAAGTGATAAAAAAGTTACTGATATGCTAATTGAACTTGCAGGAAATAAAGATTCTAAATTAATAAATGAGATTTTGGGAAGATATGAAGATATTTATCCTGGACAGGATATTGATGAAATAAGAAATATTTTATTAGAGAGGGTAAAAAAAGATTTGCCTTTTCCTGCTTATCTTGATAGTCTAAAAGCTTTTGGAGAAGAAGCACAGGCAAGATTATTAGCCAGAATAATGGATGCTGTTTATATTGATCCCAGTGAAATTCTAGTTGTTACAAATGATTTTGGGAATGCAGTTATTTTAGAAGATTCAAAAAGAAAGATTAAAGACAGAATTTCTTTAGACAGACTTGTTGTTATACCTGGTTTTTATGGCTATAGCGCTAATGGAGAACTTGTTACTTTTAGCAGGGGCGGTTCTGATTTAACAGGAGCTTATGTTGCATCTTGTTTTGATAATGTAATTTATGAAAATTTTACTGATACAAATGGTGTTTTTGCTGCTGACCCTAAACTTGTAGACAATCCTGCTAAAATAGATGAAATAACTTATGAAGAATTAAGGGATTTAGCATATTCAGGGTTTACTGTTTTTCATGCAGAAGCAATGAAGCCTGTTAAAAATGCCAAGATTCCTGTACATATAAGAAATACTTTTACTTATCCTAGCGAGGGAACTTATGTTGTAAATGACAGGGAAGCTGATAAACCTATTGTTGGAATTGCGTATAAAAATGGCTTTTGCTCTTTTAATGTTGAGATGACTGGCTTGAATGACAGCAAAGGCATACTTAATAGGATTACATCTTTTTTTAGTTCAAGAAATAAATCAATAGAACATATTATTACTGGAATAGATGATGTTACTGTTGTTGCTATGAGAGATGAATTTTCAGATGCTGAAATTGATGAAGTTAAAACTGATCTATATGGTTTAGGAGAGAATGCAACTGTTGTCTGCAAAGATAATGTTGGTTGTCTTGTTGTTGCAGGCAAAGGATTAAGAGGGCATATTGGCATTTCTGGAGAGATTCAGAGAAGTTTAGCTTTTAATGGTGTTAATATTGAATTTATAACTCAAGGTTCATTAGAAAGATGCATTATTTATGGTATTGAGCATAGAGATAATATGAAAGCTGTAAATGCAGTCTATAATAGATTTTTTAAAGGTTAATTAATCTTAGTAATTATGGAAAATAGAAATTATGTTTTTTGGCTTATTGGAATTTGCGTAATTATATTTATTTTACAAAGTTTTATTCCTTATATTAATGACAATTTTACTTTAGTTTCTTCTAGAGTTTTAAATGAACCTTGGATGTTAATTACTTCCATGTTTTTGCATGGTGATTTAGTGCATTTATTGAATAATATGCTTGCTCTTTTTATTTTTGGAATGATACTTGAGAACTCTATTGGAAGCAAACGATTTTTAATTGTTTATTTTGTTTCTGGTGTATTTGCAGGCTTAATTGCCAGTTTCTTTTATAATGCTGCTTTAGGTGCTTCTGGTGCAATATTTGGTGTATTGGGCACTCTTGTTATGCTTAAACCAAAAATGGTTGTTTATGTTTATTTTATGCCTTTACCTATGTATTTAGCTGGAATCTTATGGGCTTTGATTGATATTTCAAGATTTTTCTTTCCTACTGGAATAGCTAGTGCTGCTCATTTAGCTGGTTTATTTATTGGATTAGGATTTGGCTATTATTTTAAGAAAAAATTTGGGGACAAGTATTTTGATGATGAACTCAATATTGTGGAACACTGGGAGAAATAGTTATAGAATATTCTCTAAAAAAACCATAACGAAAGGTTTAAAAAAGACTAAAGTTCATTTTCAGTTATCAATACTTGAGAAATTAGGATATATTTCACATCAAGGATATCCATTCAAGTATAAGGCATTAAGGAGATAAAAAAATAAAATGATCATACCCTGTCGCTGTTTTTCGTGTGGTAAGCCAGTAGCTCACTTATGGGAGCAATACAAGGAAAGAATTGCTAAAGGCGAAACTAAGAAAAAAGTTATGGATGAATTAGGTTTGGAAAGATTTTGCTGTCGTTCATTATTCTTGACTCATATTGATTTATTAGATGATATTTCTGTATTCAAGAAAGACTGAGCTTTTCTTTACGTCCTAAAAGACATTGTCTTTGGGACCCTGAAAACTTTAAGTTTTCATGGAAAGAAAATCTTCATCAAAAGAAAGACAAAATAAGATGGAAAAAGAAGCTGATGCTGTTAAGAAGTTATTGAATAAATTTGATATTAAAATTATTAAACATAAACCAACTTATACTGCTGTTGAATCTTCTAAAGAAAGAGGAATTCCACTTTCTCAAGGTGTGAAATCACTTATTCTTGACTTAGATGGAAAAATAATTGAAGTTTTAATTTCAGGTGATTATAAGATTGATTTGAATAAATTAAAGAAATATTTTAATGTGAAAAATGCTAAATTAGCTGACAAAGAAGTTGTTTTTAAAAAAACTAATTGTGAAATTGGTAGTGTTCATCCTTTTTGCAAGATATTTAATAATATTGAGACTTATATTGACAAATCTGTTTTGAGAAATGAGAAAGTTGATTTTTCTATTGGTAATTTTGGAGAGTCTATTGAAATGAAAACTAAAGATTTTGTTTCTGTTTTGAAAGTTGAAGTTATTGATGTTGGAAAGTAAGGGCACTTTCTTAGGAAGAACCTGCACTAAGAGTAAGGGATTCTCCCTTCACGAACCCAAATCCATCTTTACGAACCTGCAGAAATCTTTTGGATATCAACCTCTATTTTTATAAACTTTCATTTTTTGGGAAATTATATGACAAGACGAGATTATAAGAAATTGGCTGCAAAACATATGGGTCAACCATTATATGACCTTAATGATGTAGATAGATTAGTGAGAGCTTTAGATGGCTGGTGGTTAAATTCTTATTTAAGAGACAGACTGCAAGAACATGGTCTTGTTTTTTGGGTAAGTGACCTTCAAGAGTACTGCCCTTCATTAAATCCCACATTTCATGGTATGAACGATAATGATTCTTTTTATCCTCGAGATACTGTTAGACATATGTTAATGACATTTTGGCCTAGCAAGGAAGAAAGAATAGACAAAATCCTTTCTAGTTCTAGACTTGGGAATAATGGTATTGCTCCTTTTCCTGCTTCTAATGGAAGAAAAAGAGGATTAGGTTATCATGGCACTAGTTAAGACTAGTAGTTTACATTAACTCATAAGATTGAGGTTCAATAGCATATAATTTCAGACGATGATTAATTGTATCCTGCAATTGTCTGGCTTCTTGATATTTTTCAGCTGCTTTTAAAACTTCAACAACATCCAAGCAATATGCAAATCTGGAACCTGGAGGACATTCATTAAACTTCATTCCTCTTCTTTCCAATGCTTCTCTTGTAAATATTGTTGGAATTACTAAATCTACTAATGCAGTTCTAACTTCCAAAGGAATATTTGTATTATTACTAATTCCTGTTATTCTTACATTTTCTCGTTTAGTTCTAAAAAATAATCCCTGGGTTCCTAGTTCAGCCATGACTTCATTGGAATCTTTTATTGGAATTGTTTTAATCATTATCGGGATAAGATGAGAATAATTATAAGATTATTGAATTTTATTTAATTAAGTTTACCATAAATAATATTGAAAGAAAAAACTTATAGAATTACAGTTCGCTTGTGTCCTGTAATTTAATCTAGGAAATTAATAATCTCTTTAGCTAATTCTTTTTCTTTTCCTTCAAAATCATGGTTTGTGTTAGATAAGATAACTAATTTGGTTCTTGGATTTTCTCTTTTTAGCAAATCACAGGTCTCTTTTAATGGAATTGAAGTATGTTCAGAACCATTTTTTACAATATCTTTCCCAGTATATTTATCATTATTAGAGATTATTGCTAGAATTGGTACTTTTATATTCGAAAACATTTTAAGATTTCTTTTATGAAATGTAAATGCGTTTGATAACTCTGAATTTTTAAAGAATTGATTGAGGAAAGAACCAGCACTCTTTGGTAAAATACCTGCATGAGACTTTAAGTCTATGGTTAATAAATAATCTGATTTTCCTGAGTTCACTAATCCTCGCGCCTCTTTGAAAAATTGTTCCTTCTTATTTCCTAAAAAGTTCATTTCACAACCATATGAATCGGAAAATCCTAAAAGTATTATGAAAATCACCTTATCTTTATATTTCCCCTTATTCATATAATATACAATCTTTTCTGTTCCAAGGCTATGTCCTTGCAAAATAATTTTTTCATATCCTTTATTTAAACAAAATTCTATCCAGGTATCAATATCAATTAAACATTCCTCAAACTTTTCTAAAGCTGAACCCGTTCTCTGCCAACTATTTCCTAATATAGAATTACCTCGATTATTTGTCGACAAAAAAGAAATATCCTTCTTTGGAAGTTCAGTATATAGTTCCTTTATAAGAGGTTCTTCATAAAAATTGCTAGCGGTTCCATGAATATTTATTAGAATTTTGTCTCTTTTCTTACTTTCAGAAATCAATCCATTGAGAACTATTCCGTCTTTGGTTTTTACTTCTATTATTGGATACTCCATATAGAATTCACCAAAAGCTTATTTATTAAATTTGCTTTTTAATCACAAACTAAATTAGGGGATAGTTTTGGGCTCGAATTTATAAATTTACTTTCTTTATTTTAGCAACAAAAAAACCATCTGTATCATTGTCTTGCGGCCAGATTCTTAATGTATTTTTTACTTAAATTTATTTTTTCTACTTTTGCATTTTGATGATTATTTAACAAAGATTCAATTACCTCTTCGTCTTCTTCTGGAGAAATAGAGCAGGTTGAATAAACTAAAATACCATTTTCTTTTAATAAAGAGAAAGCATGTTCTATTAATTGTTTTTGGATATTGCTTAATTTTCTATACATATTTGGATTCCAGATTTTTAATGTTTTAGGAGATTTTCTTATTGTTCCTGTACCTGAACAAGGTGCATCTAATAATATTTTATCATAATTTCCTTTAATATTTCTTGCATCTGAATTTGTTATTATTGTATTTGTTATTCCTGAACGTTCTAAGTTAATTGAGAGTGATTTTGTTCTTTCATATTTTAATTCATTAGCTATTATTAATCCCTGGTTTTTCATTATTGAAGCTAACTGAGTTGTTTTAGAGCCAGGAGAAGCTGCCATATCTAAAACAATATCATTTTCATTTGGAGATAATGCTAATGGAGGAAGCATTGAAGATGCTTCCTGAACATAAAAATAACCTAAAGAATGTTCTAATAAATTTCCTAAGTCTGTTCTATTTCCTTCTATAAAAAATCCTTCTTTGCACCAGTCTATTTGAGTTAATTTAAAATCTTTTAATCTTTCTTTTAATTCATTTACTGAAATTTTTATAGTATTTACTCTAATTGACTTTCTTGGCTCTTTTAATGAGAATTCCTTGAATTTTTCAATATCTGTTATCTTTTCGTATTTTTCTATGAACTTTGGCTTGAATTGCATGATATTATAAAAAAATTGTTGCTTTTAAACTTCATCCTTTCTAAGAACAGACTTTAATTCAAATTAATTGCTTCCATAATAGTAACTTTTTTTAAAATCTTAATAAATACCAAAGTTACATATATATGTAACCTTCGTAAAATGATAACTGAATAAATACCTTAAAATTTATCCTAGAGAAATACAAGAGAAAGTAAATTCTATTTTAAAGATTTTTTAATTATTATAAAACCTAAAGTTAATAAGATAATTGCCAAAACTGTTAAAAATGGGTTTAATATGTTTATTTCATTCCGATCATATTCTAATTTGAATATAAAAGTTATTTATTTCAACTTTTTTCTTTTCTCAGGTTCAATTAAATAATTTTTAGAAGTACTTATTTTTTCTTCACTTTTAGCCTCAAGCTCTTTTCTTGCATTACCTGCTACTTCTCCACCTTCTTTAGCTGCTTTTTTATTTTCTTTAAAACCTTGTGCATTTTTATTTCTGGCTATTTTTGTAGTAGAAGCTTCTCCTAACATTGTAAAAATTAGTTCTAAATCATTCATATGATCTCTAAGATTTTGTTTGTTCAATCCTTTAAAATCCTTATATTCTTCAACTGTTTTTCCAAAAGTTGCTTTAGAAATTTCATTTGTTAAAATAGCAAACTCAACTTTTTCTTGAACATTTCTTTGTTTCCATTCATCTGTTAGCTCCTGTCTTACTGCTATTCCTCTTAATCTCTTTTCAATCCATTCTTTTGAATAGCCCTTTTGCTCATATAATGATTTCATTCTTTCCTGAGCTAATTCTGGATTTTCTATTTCTTGAACTCTTTCATAACCAACTTTTGCTAGCCATAATTTGAAAGGCTCTGCTTTTGGTGATGAAATTGATTGAATTAATCTAAGCAAAGATTGAGTATTTGCACAATCTGTTTCATAATATTTTCCATCAGAAGACATTAATTTCAGTTGTCCGATTTTTTCGGACAACTGAGATCCTTCTGCCTTAAGTTTAACTTTAAGATCAGACCAATATTTTCTTGGTCTTTCATTATCAATTAAAGCACCAACTACGTCCACAACAGAGAAATACCACTCATTTTGAAACCAAATTCTTCTTATATTTTTGTCTTGAAAGACAACCAAAGCATTTTTCTCTTCCATCTACATTGTAATCATTTGTTATTTATAAACTTTCTAAAGGTGTTTGTCCTTTACCCTTGCCTTTTAATATATATTTTTAAGAATATATTTCTTTTTGTAAATTATAAATCCTAAAATTAACAAAATTAATACTAAGATGGTTAAGAATGAGTTTAATATGTTTATTTCATTCCTATTAAATTTAAGTAGAAGACTAACAAAGGAACTATTGCTATTGATAATGCAAAGCTTAATGTTAGTCTTTCTATAAAATCTATATCTTTCTTTGGAAAGAAAGCATAGGTTAAGAAATGACCTGGCAAGAATAAAACGTAAAAAGAGCCAAAAACTATTCTTAATGATTGCAGGAAATTAAGTTTTATTGTTAATGCTAAGGATAATACAAACGCACCTGAAGCTAAAGAAGGTGCATTATCAAGCATTACAGGTGCTGTAACTGGTGCATAGGAAGCACTGCTGGAATCATTATTATGATTGTAGTTGTAGCTGGTATATTCACTGGTAGTTTCTTGTATATGAGAAAGAGAAGAAAGTAATTCTCAAGAATGTAAAATAATTTGATAATCTTAATATACTAAATAATGTTTTTCGGTTTATGATAAGTGAGTTTAAAAGAGGTTTTATTATTTACAAGGATAATGAAGAGCCATTAATCATGTGCCCTCATTCTGGACCTTCCTTGATTAATTCTAATGGAAGAGATGATAATTCTGATACTATTGGAAGCTTATTAAGAAATGAATACAAAGGTAAATTAGTTTTAGGAAACATGCCTAGAAGAAGGCTATATGGTGTTGATTTTAATCGAGATATTCCTGAATTGAAAGTTGCTTTAGAATCTTATGCTAAATTTTTAGATAATGAAGATACTTTGTTTAAATTGGATTATATGAGAAAATATGCTTTTGTTGCTTTTGATGAAAATGACTATTATCATAGACTAAGAATATATCAAAACTTCTGGAGTGAATGCGAGAATGCGCAAACAGTCCTTTTAATCCATAGAGCATATAACAGGATAAAAGGAATGCCTTCTGTGATTGATTTTATTACTTTCAAAGGCAAAGGTCTTGAGAAGGTAATGATAAAAAATATCTTAAATTATGTGAATAGGGCTTATTATGATTTTTTCAAGGAAGTTAATAAAATGTACAAGCAGATGGTTATGCTTGAAACAGAAAGAATGGTTGTAAATACCTTAAGGAAATATAATAAGTTTAACTTAAATGAAATGTCTTTGGATTTAAGAAACTCTTATTTGAGTGATATGAAAGTAATAAAAAAATATTCAAATGATTTTATGTTCAAAAGAATGAACAAGGATTTTGCACCTGTATCTTATTTAGATGCTGCCAGGAGTGCTATTGAGAACTCTCCTTTGCCTAGAATTACATTAGAAGAAGTTTTTGATGGGAGTTTAGCTTTAGGACCTAAAAGAAAATTGTTTCCTATGCAGGAAAAATTAATTGTGGAAATTGAAGTTTGCGAGTTTTTAGCTACTTGGTATCCTGAAATGACTGTAAGAATAATAAAAGAAGTTGTTGAAATGCTAAAATGATAAGGGTTGCACCCTTCATGAACCTGCCTAAAAATTTGCACCCCTTATGACCCTGCGAAGCTTTCTTTACGAAAGAAACCAAAGAAGAGTCAAGCTCTTCTAATGTTAAACGAGTTTAACACTTCAGGAAAGAAAAACAAAAACGCCCTTCATGAACCTGGTTCAAACCTTCATGAAACTGCTTTTAAAATCAATTTATTTGGAAAATAAAGAGTTTCTTTGTTTGCCTGGAATATTGTTTCTTTTAAGGTAATCTTTACTATTTTGCCTGGAATATTATTTATTCTTATTCTTTTGTTTAATTTTAGTTTTCTTTTTATGATTATTCCTGCTATTATATTAGGAATTAGGTAATATAATTCTAAACCTAATAATATTACTAAAAATATTGCTATGAATATCAATAATATTATGAAAGATATTAATAGAATTTGTGCCTGGTTCAAAGCAAGTATAATTCCTGCAAGATAAGTTAAGTATTTTACTATTACTGAAATTCTTTCATTTGGGAACTTTGTTATTTTTTCTAGTTCTAATTCTTCTGCTATTTTTAATGACAGTCTTTCAAATATCTTGCCTAGAATTAATGCTGAAATCAATATTAAGATTGGAACGAACAAATCTACTAAGATATCATTTATTTTTGCTAAATCCATGCTATCTTTAATCTTGTTTTATTTAAAAGACTTTTTAATTGTTGATTCTACTAAAATGTCTATAGTGCTTATTTTAGGTAAATTTTCTTTTTCTAGCATTAATGCAAATTCAGTGCATCCTAAAAGTATAAACTGAGCACCTTTTTGAATATACTTATTACAAATTTCTTTAACTACTTTTGATTGCAGATTCTTTTCAATGCCTTTGTTATAATTGAAAATAGCATTTGTTAATTGTTTTAATTCTTTCTTATTTGGTTCAAATGTTTTAATTTCTTTAAATTTGTATAAACCTTGCTTTATTGTATTTGGAGTGCCTATGATTAAAACTGATTTAATTTTATTTTCTTCTAAATATTCTTTTACTAATTTCCTTAAATCTAATATGGGTGTACTAATTTCTTTTTGCAAAATGTCATAATATAAATGAATTGTGTTACAAACCATTATTATAAAATCTGGTTTTAGGGAATCTAATTCTTTTAATCCTTTTTTGTAAAATTCTAAATCTTTTTCTTTTATTTTATCAAAAATCAATTCTTGAGCTGGAATGCTATTGATTATAATTTGAGGATAATCCTTATTAGTTTTAATTAAATTTGATTCTTGCAGTTTATTTATTAACTTATTATAAAATTCTGCACTTGCTTCTGGTCCGATTCCACCTAAAACACCTATTTTATTGCCACCGATAGTTTATACTATGTAAATCAGAAATACTATTATTTCCAGAGGCAATCACTTTTCATGTAATTATACTATTTTTTAGATTATTTAAATTTATGCTTATTTTACAGATAAGCTCCACATTATATCAAAATATTGCTTGAATGAGGCTGCTATTTTTTTGCTATTAATTAAAATCGCTAAAGGTGTTTCTGAGAAAATTAAAATAGCTACTTTATTATTATAGATGTTTATTTCTGAAGGTGTGGTTTGCTGTAAAAATCTGG
Organism: Candidatus Woesearchaeota archaeon; assembly: GCA_018303025.1. Classification (GTDB taxonomy): domain Archaea; phylum Nanobdellota; class Nanobdellia; order SCGC-AAA011-G17; family GW2011-AR20; genus JAGVYZ01. Next base: position 29,757 of record JAGVYZ010000018.1, on the reverse strand, counting down.
CTTCTATATGTGCTTTTTTTGCTTTTGATTTTTTATAATAATCACGGGAGTTTTCATTGAAAATAACTTTTATTTTTATTCCTTTTTGATAAGTTTTAGCTATATACACATCAAAGAATCTTCTTGTTTTTTCTGGATTTAATCCTTGGTTTGCTCCTAAAACATAATCTGTATCTCCCTTATTTAAGGTATTTAAAATATCTTGGAAAACTGTATGCATACCTTTCCAACCTTGAAAAATTTCAGCATTAGTTTCTTCTTTTAGAAAATTAAATTTATTCTGAAGAGAAGGAAGCAAGGTTTCAAAAGATTTTTCTTGTTGCTCTATTTTTTCTCTTTTTTCTTCTATGTAATCTTTTATTCTTGAGGGTGGAGCTGCTGAAAAATATTTAACATTATTTTTTATTATATAAGAAACTAATCCTTTTTCTATTAATTTGTCTGTTACTTCATAAATTTTTGATGAAGTTATATTAGCTTTTTTTACTAAAGGTCCTTTACTTGAGGAACCTATTTCTAATAAGGCCAAATATACTTTTATCTCTGATTTTGTTAATCCTATTTCTTCCAATAATTCTGTGTTCATTAGACCATCCTAAGGGGGCACTAATATTTAAATATTCTTATTATTTGTTACTACTATAAAATAATTATGGAGGTTAAAATGAGATACTTTAAATATGACGCAATGGACAGAGGATTAGAAGAAGATGATCAAAAAGATTTTGATCCTACTTCAAGTCCTAATTTAGATCCTGTACAAAGAAATCATGCATTAAGAGAAAGTATTAATCCTAGTGCTAGTTTATCTGAATTTGTTGTTAAAATACTTGAGAGAAGATCATATCATCCTGTTGAAAATTTAGTATTAGTAGTTCAGGATCAAGTTGGAAGAGATTTTATGACAAATCAACCAATTTATTGTCAAGGAGTAGAATTTAGGAGAGATTAAAATGAAACCTTTTAAAGAAATAATAAGATGGGCTGATTTTTATAGGCGGATAACTGAAGAAGCAGATAAATATAGAGCTTATAAAAGATTTAAGAAAGAGTTTGATCTTCGGGAAGAGATTAATGACCCTAAAGATATTGGTTATTGGGAAAATCTAGGATATTTATTGGCAGTACAAGATTTAAAACAACGTAGAAAAGAAGCTATTATTGGAAGAGTTATAAGATGTTCATTAATAAGCTTAGTTACTTTAGCAACTTTAGTAGGGAGTGGATTTAAAGCATATAACTCTAATGATGAATATGAAATAATCTTAAATGAAGTTATTTACAATGCTGATTTAAACAAAGATGGAAAAATTAAAGGATCTAAAGAAGTAGAAAAATTTTATTGTAATCTTCCACCAGGTTTTCGTTTTTAATTAGAGTCTAAACGAAGAATATAGTGTAACCATATATTCATTTCTTCTTGTGCAGCTTTTGGATCACTAGATGCATGAACTACATTATTCACTGCTCTATTTTCAGATGCAGCTACATCAATAGAATCATTACTAAAATGTCTTCGTATAGTTCCTACAGTAGCTTTAGCTGGGTTTGTTGCACCTATAACATCTCTTACCCGCTTTACTACATCTTCGCCAGCATAAATCGCTAAGTAGATATTTTTACCTGAGATTTGTCTTATTAATCTTTCATAATAATCTTTGCCTTCATGCTCCTGGTAATGCCTACGTAAAATATCTTCTGGAACTCCAAAAACAGGTAGTTTAACCAATATATCACATTTTGGAATACCAGCTAAAAGTTCTAATTTTCCTAAGATTTCATCAGCTAGATTATTTTCATCATTAAAACAATGAGGTTTTACAAAAACTAAAGTTCTTTCTCGCATAAAAATTTTGTTAAAATTCTAGTATATAAACATTTATTAAATCTAAAATCTGTTTTTCATTGCTTTAATCTTTAATCGTAAAAGCTTAAAAGAGCGCTTTTACTTAGAATAGCATGGTTAAGATTGATGAGAGAATAAAGGATTTAGAAAAAGATCTTAGTAGTGGCAAATATGATAAGAGTACTGCTCATCATTTTGCTTTAGTAAAAGCTCAATTATCCAAGCTAAAAGAAAGGAAAGAAAAACAAGCAAGCTCTGGAAAAGGTGTTTATGGTTATAGTGTTAGAAAGTCAGGGGATGCTTCTGTAATTTTAGTTGGTTTTCCTTCTGTAGGTAAATCTACATTAATGAATAAATTGACTGATGCTAAATCTGATGTTGCTGCTTATGCTTTTACTACCTTAACTGTTATTCCAGGTGTTATGAAATACAAGAGTGCTAAAATTCAGATTTTAGATGTACCTGGTATTGTTGAAGGTGCTGCTTCTGGAAAAGGTAAGGGAAAAGAAGTACTTTCTTGTGTTTATTCTGCTGATTTGATTATATTATTAGCTGATGAACCTTCCCAAATTAAGAAATTAGAAAGAGAGCTTTATGAATTTAATATCAGGATAAATACTGAAAGAGCTCGCATTAATCTTGTTAGAAAAGAGAAAGGCGGGTTGAATATTAACTTGCCTAAGAATTTTAATCTGGATATGGAAACTATTAAACTAATTTTAAGAGAGTTTAAAATTCACAATGCAAATGTTGATATTTATAGAAATTTAAGTGTAGAAGAATTTATTGATTTTTTAGAAGGGAATAAGAAGTATATTCCTGCTATTTATGTGTTAAATAAAGTTGATAAGATGAAGAAAGAGGAACTTGAGAAGATTAAAGGCTTTGACTTGTTTATTTCTGCTGAAACTGATTTTAATCTTGATAAATTAAGAGATTTAATTTTTAATAAATTAAATTTTATACGAGTTTATTGCAAGGAAATGAGAAAAGAAGCTGATTTGAATGAGCCCATGATTATGTTTAAGGATGCAACTTTAAGAGATATGTGCTCTAAATTGCATAAAGATTTTATTGAAAAGTTTAAATTTTCTAGAGTTTGGGGTGTTTCTGTAAAACACCAAGGACAGAAAATAATGAAATTAGAGCATAAATTAAAAGACAAAGATATTGTTGAATTACATATGGGATAAATAAAAAAGAAAAAATTAAATTTTTTTATAATGTTCAAATACTGGTCCATAAATAGCTTCAAACTGTTCACCATTAATTTCATGTCTATATCTTGACCAAAAAGCTCTCTGTGCTTGTTCTAATGGTTCTGGATGTTTACCAGTTTGAGTCTCATCTAGTATGGTATATCCTTTATCAAACTTAATCTTGAAATCTAAAACAGATTCTCTTCTGTCTTGTTCTTCTGTTCTTGTTGGTGAAGTTTCAGTTACATTAGATCCTACAGCAACCTTAACTGGTTCGGTTACTATTTTATCTAAAAATAAATTACCTTTTAATCTTCCTATTCTTTTACAAGATTTTACATTTCGAATTCCAGCTTTATAAGTTTCTCCGTTAATTTCTATTGTATACTCAAAACTAGGCTCTATTTTTTCTGCTCTTAACAAGTCCGCTAAAATTTCTTTTCTCATTTTAAACCTCCGAATTATATAAATCAAATAAAAAAATATTTAAGTTTAACTATTGTTACTATCTTTAAGAAATTTATAAAATTCATATGTTTTTTTTAATCCTTCTTCTAGGTTTATTTTTGGCTGCCAGTTTAATTGCTTACTTATTTTTTGATATGATAGACAACTTTTCATTTGTTCACCTAATTTACTTTTTTCATAAATTGGACTAAATTTATTATTGAAGAATTTGTTTATTTCATTAAATAATTCTATAATATTTGTTTCTTTTTCTGTTCCTATATTGTAAGTATTTGATTCTTTATCTGTTAAAGCTAGTAAATTTGCTCTTGCTACATCTTCTACAAATACAAAATCTCTTGTTTGCTTTCCGCCGAAAATTGAGATTGGTTCATTTCTTAGCATTCTTGTGAAAAAAATAGAAACTACACCTGCTTCTCCTTTTTGATTTTGTCTTGAACCATAAACATTAGCATATCTTAAGGCAGTGTACTTTAAGTTATGGATTTTATGATAGTAATTTAAGTATTTTTCAATTGATAGTTTAGCTACGCCATAAGGGGAGACTGGAAGCTCTCTTGCTTCTTCTGTTGTTGGAACATTTGTATCCCCATAAATTGCTCCGCCACTCGATGAGAAAATGAAATGTTTTATTTTGTATTTAATTGAGACTTCTAATAAGTTTAAGGTGTTTATTATATTCTGTTGAGCATCAAAGATTGGTAATTCTACTGATTTTCTTACATCCATTTGTGCTGCTAAATGATAAATAATTTCTATGTTTTCTTTTTTTATTATATCTTCTACTTCTTTGAAATTGGATAAATCTTGCTCATAGAAAATTGCTTTTTTGTTTATGTTTTCTTTTTGACCTGAAGAAAGATTGTCTATAATTATTACTTTATTTTCTTTTACTAATAAGTCTACAATATGACTTCCTATAAAACCTGCTCCGCCTGTTACTAATATGTTCATATTGTTTTTGATTTTTTGTTTATTATAAAAGTATTTGATTAAGGTGACCACAAAATACAAATATTTATAAACTGTGGGCACCTAACATTTATATGTACATTGAAAAAAGAAAATCAGGGAACAGCATAAAGTACTATTTGGTTCATTCTTATAGGGATAAAAATAGTGTTCAAAAAATAAGAAAGTATCTTGGTTCAAACTTGTCAAAAGATGAGATTAATAAGAGAAAAAAAGAGGCAAAAGAAAAAATTTTGAATATTTTTAAGAATGTAAGCACTGAGGTTTTTCTTTTTAGACTAACAAAGAATCAAATTGAAAAACTCAACAAGTATAATGATAAGATAAGTATTCTTCATTTTGATAAATCTGAATGGCAGAAATTTACTGAAGAATTTGTTTATAATACAAATGCTATAGAGGGTTCTAGTGTAGAAAAGAGTGAAGTTCCTGATATTTTAGAAGGACACGCCAAAAATAAAGATGAAGAAGAAACAAAAGGTGTTGCTAATGCAATTGAATTTATTAGAACTACTTCAGAGGATTTATCATTAAATCTAATCTTAAGATTACATGAACTTTGTTTTTTAAAATCAAAACATTTTGCTGGAAAATTAAGAAATGTTGAAGTTGTAATAAGTAATTCTTCTGGTGAAATTATACATCAGGGTATTCCTGCAAAAGAAGTAAAATCTGCTTTGCTTGAAATGGTTGATTGGTATAAAAAGAATAAAGATAAGTTCAAGCCATTAGTTCTTTCTGTTTTAATTCATAATCAATTTGAATATATACATCCATTTCAAGATGGAAATGGAAGAGTTGGTAGATTATTACTAAATTATATTTTAATAAGAAATAATTATCCTCCTGTTAATATAAATTTAGAAGACAGGCAGGAATATTATAAATGTTTAAGAGATTATGATTTAATACAGGATGTAAAACCTATGCTAAGATTTATAATAAATCAATATAAAAAGACATTGAAGAAGGTGACCACAAAATCTAAAAAATAAGAAAATGTGGGGCACCTATTTCTTTATTATTTCTTTTTGGTTTAAAATCATTAAAATAAAAGCTGGAACTATGAAAATCCAGTTTATTGTAAAGGTTAAAACAATGCAGATTAAGGCTATTATTGAGTATATTATTACTTTTTTGTTTGTCATGTAAGGGTTTCACCCTTTACGAACCTGATTACTAAACTTTTAAAAATAACTATTTTAGTATATAAATATGAAAATTGCCAAAATAATTGAAGTTAAAGGAAAAAAACATAGTCCTATTTTTATTTTAAAGAATATTCCTGAGATTAATGCTGGAAAAAGACCTGAATTTATAACTTTGGATAAAAAAGGTTATTTTTTGATTAAGGTTGAAAAAGGCTTTATTTATGCTGGGCAGGTTAATAAGAAAAATGAAATGTTCAGGATAATTAAAGGAAAAAATGCAGATGATATTTGTCATGAAATGATAAACAGGAAATGGATAACCCGATTAGACCATGCTGCTTATTTAGGAAGTGAATTGAAAAAAGCCGAACTATTTTTAAATAAGAAAATAAAAAAATATGTACAAGAATGAAATTCAATAAATATTATTTTTATACATTAATTGTTGTAATTAATATCATTTTATCTTTGATAGTTCTGCTTAATACTGAGAAAGTTGTTAATCCTGAACAATGCTTTATCAATGGTGGTTGTATTCAAGTACAAAATAGTATATATTCTTCTATTTTTGGAATACCTTTAGTTTATTTGGGAATAATTGGGTTTTCATTTATTTTACTTGGTATATTATTTAATAAAAAAGCTGTTGATTATTTGATATTGATTGGTGGTTTATTTTCTATTTGGTTAATCTATGTGCAAGTTTTTGTTTTGAGAACTATATGCAAGTATTGTATTACTATTGATATTTTAACTATTATAATGATGGCTGTTGTAATTAGGTTTTTCTTTTGGAAAAAGAAAAATTCCTGAAAAAGAAAATAAAAACTACTTCCAGTTCTTTCTTATAGGTGAGATGATTAATTCTAAATATTCTGTAACAGCTGATTTTAAGTCCATTGGGTGAACATTGCCATCTTCAAATGCTTTTTCCAATCCTTTGTAGTCTGAGAATTCAATGTCTCCACCAAACTTAGCTGGTCTTTTTATTTTTAATTTGTTGATTCTTGGGAAGATAATAAACTGAGCTATTTCCAGGACTGGATTTTCTTTTGTTATTTTTTCAGGACAATATGCTTTTTTTATTGTATCTTTAATTGTTTCATAAGAATCTGTTACTGAAATTCCTGAACCTGGAATTGATTTTGACATTTTACTACCTGGGCCTTTTAATGAAGTTATTAATGGGGTGTGAATTGCTATGAAAGGATGGTTTGTTATTTTTACCATATCTTTTCCAATCATATGAACTTTTCTTTGTTCTAAGCCACCTTCTGCTATATCACAATTTAAATATTTTATATCTACTACTTGCATTAATGGATATAACAATTGAGAGATTGTTGCATTTTCAATGTCTCTTGCTATTTCTTGCATGCTTCTTAGTCCTCTGTTGATTGTTGAAGCTTGAGATAAACGCATTATATCCATTTGATAATCCTGCTTAAATTGGAATGAAGAACCTAAAACAACTTCTGCATTTACACCTATTGCTTTTATTGTTTTTCTCCAGTTTTCTACTTCTTTTTTAATGTCTTCTTCTGTTCCTTTTCTATTTAGATATGCATGAACATCTGCCAAAAGAACTTTTATTTTAATACCTGCTTTTTCTAAATCCATTAATTTTGTTATTGTCACAAAATGGCCAAGATGTAAAGGTCCATTGGGTTCATATCCACAATAAGCAACTGGCTGTTTTTTATTTTTTAAAAGTTCTTGTAATTCTTCTTCTGTTACTATTTCTGCTGTATTTTGCTTGATTAGTTTTATTTTTTCATCTATTGACATGATTTTGTTATAATATATTTGCTTATAAAGATTTTGAGATAGGAACAATTTAGGAAAGAATTAAATAAAGGTTTTTCTTATTGGATATATGAAAAAGCCGATTACTCATATTTTGTTTTCACAATTAGTTGGACTATTGGTATTCATTGTGCTTTTACTTGTTGCAAATTATATTAATGAGTTTATCAGTAGTAATATTTCTGATTTAATACTGGGCTTTCTAAACTCTAATGTTGGATTATTGGTTGTTATCAGCCTCATATTTTTAATTGCTGAAATATTTTTTGCTCTTGATTTTCCATTTAATTTAGTTGGGCCTTTGTTTAATGCTGTTTCAAGTGTTCTATTAGTTGGGTTTTTAGTTGATTTACTTTTGTTGTCTAATGTTTTGATTAAACAGGATGTATTTTCTTTTGTTAAGAACTTTGAAGGCTTAATTAGCTTGTTTGTATTTTTTATAGTTTTAATTGTCGGATATGTAAAAATATTTTATGAAGTTAAGAACAATTTAAGCTCAATGAAGCATGGAAGAAAAAAGAAAAATTAAGTTGTAACAAATTCTATTACTCTATCCATTAATGAATCTCGTTCACCCATTAATTCTGTTTTTCTTGAACTGCTTATGCTTCCTGTATCATCCATTGAGATATAATCATCATCTTTTGTTACTAATAATCTTGCATCTGGGTGCAATCCTGGAAGATAAGGATAACCTGAACTATCTTCTGCAAATATTGTTCCTCTTATTCTAAACCCTGCTGGAAGCCTATGCATGAAGGTTGCATTGTGAACTGTTTGACTGTTTCTTTCATTTAATTCTTCACTATGACTTCTGAAACCTAATAAATAAGCTCTTTTTGTTTGATTGTCTACAATAATATATGTTGATGGAAAAGAATCGGTTATTCTATCTTGTTTAATTCCGGTTGTATCAAAAACACTTATTCTTCCTCGCTCTAATAAATCTTCAAAAAATACACTCATTGATATTGTACCTTCTCCAGCAGTTCGTTTATATGTTTCAACTTCTTGCATTTTGTTTTCCTCCTTCGTATATTCTTCTTTCACACCATGCATCTAAATCAGAAATATCTCCTAATCCTCTATCTCTTCTGCTATAACGAACTATATCTGTTCCTTCAAAATTTGCTTTGGGCGAATCAAACTTGTAAACAATATATGCTGATTGAGAACCTGTAATACTTCCTCTGGCTATTACTGATGGTTCTTCATAAGCACCTAATTGCTCTAGAATTTTTTGACAGGTTGCTGCAATTCTTTCTAAACTACCAACCATGAAGAAAGTATAAGTATGGACTTCTGGAGAGTCTAAACTAGGTGCGTGACTTCTTCTATCCCATATCATTTGTCTTCTTACCATGTAAAATTAGAATGAAGAAGTTTATATTAAAATATGTGGTGATATAGATTACCACTAGATTTATATATCTGCTTTTTATTAGTCTAATATGGATATGGAAACTTTGAAAGAACTGGGATTAACTAATAATGAATCTTTAATTTATGGCTCTTTATTGAAAAACGGGGAATCTGCTGCTGGTGAAATCTCAAGATTAACTGGATTGCATAGAAGAACTGTTTATGATTCTATTGAGAGATTAATTGAAAAAGGACTTGTTTCTTTCATTGTTAAGAATAATAAAAAGATATTTCGAGCTGCTTCTCCTAACAGGTTTTTAGAAATTGTCAAGGAAAAAGAAGAGAAATTAAATGAAATATTACCTTTAATGCTAAAACATTATGATAGTGTAAAAAATGAGGAAGAAATTTATTTTTATAAAGGAAAAGAGGGATTAAAGACTGTTTTTGAAGACCAGATTGAGACTAAGAAAGAGATTTTGATATTAGGTGCTTCTCCACTTGCTTATGAGATATTACAATTTTACTTTAAATGGTTTGATAAAAGAAGAAAAGAGAATAAAATTCATGTTAAGATAATCTTTAATGAAAATACTGAGAAGATTAATATTCCTTTAAGTGAGATAAGATTTTTACCTAATAAATATTCTTCTCCTTTGGCTGTAAACATTTATGGGGAGAAGGTTGCTATTATTTTATGGAGTAAGGAAAATCCATTTGCTATTGTTATTAAAAATAAAGAGATTTCTTTAGGTTATAAAAAATACTTTGAACTTTTATGGAAGATAGCTAAATGAGAGTTTCTGCTGTAATTAAAACTAAGAAAGGTTATTTGTTATTTCATAGATTTTGGAAAGGGAATGAATATTATTGTACTCCTGGGGGGCATGTTGAGAAAGAAGAAAAACCTAAAGATGCACTTGTCAGAGAATGTTTTGAAGAATTGGGGGTGAAAGTTAAAGTTGGAAAAAAGATTTTTGAAATTGAAAATAATTGCTATAATGAGAAAGAGATTTTTTATGAATGTTCTATTTTAGAAGGTATTCTTGGTGATGGGAAGGGAGAAGAATTTAAAGATAAGAAAAATGGTAAATATAACCTTGAGATTGTAAAAAATGTTTCTAAAATAAACTTATTGCCTGAGAAGATTAAACTAATTCTTGGAAGAATTTAGTTAACATTTTAAGGTTTTTTGTTTTATTATTTTTATGACTGATACTTTTGTTGGAAGAAGAATAGTGCAACCTAAAAAAGAGATAATTAGATATTTAGCTGAAAAAGGAGTTAGAGTAGCACCTGTTTATGATTCTATAGATGATGCATTAAAGGATGTTGAAAACGAGACAATTTTATTAAGAAGTGAGCATTGGCAAGATTATGAAGGAAGCTCTGATTTATTTCCAAACAATACATTGAATGATTTGTTAGGGGATGGTGTAAATCAAGATTTTACAAGTGCAATTTTAAAAAATAGAAATGTTGCTATAGAAAAAATTAAACTACATTGTCAATTATTAGGATTAGATTATGATACATTTGTTAGAGATTTTTCTCATTCTGCTTGGAAATTTATCCATGGAACAAATAGAACTATTTTTGCTGACTCTGCTGTCAAAGGCAAATATCATATTTTCACTTTATCTCCTTCTTGTTATTCAATAATTGATAATGATGTTGAAAACTTTACTGAACGTGGGCGAAATTTAACTATGTCTGAAGCTAGAGAGTTGATTGAGTTATATGAACAAATAAGAGGATTTTTAGATAAAGATCATTGTTATTCTGTTGAAGTGCAGAGTGTAGAAAATAGAAATAGAACGAGAGATCATTTTGCTCTTCAAGTGCACAGAGGAATTGATTTCTTTTCACCTGATTTTAAACTTGGGAATAATCCTTATGAAACTGGTCATTTTAGACTACGTAGATTAGTAAGAGGAGCAACAAAAAAAGATGGAGAAGAATTATTATTAACTCTGCAGTACACTAGAAATTTTAGAGATAAACCAAAAATGATTGAAGAAGATGCTTCTATGGAAGCTAGTTCTCATCATCTTCCTACTGTTTTTTCTGAAATAATGTTTAGAAAAAGAAGATTGCAAATAATGTTAGATTCTCAGAATTGGAGATTTTATGAAGATTTTAGTTTTCATTGTTTAAGATCTGCTTTATTTAAACCTGCTAATTCATTAGTTTTATATGTTGGAGATTTTAGAAATATTTTTGGAGAAAATCGTAAGAGTATATATGAACCAAAATTAGAACAAGTAAGAGTTCATTATATTTCTGATGGCAATGCTGCTTTTATTAAGGTTTTAGACTAATCCTTGGAAAATAAGAAAATTCCTGTAAAGAAGAACATTAAATGCAATATTGCTAAGTAAACTAAAAATATTTTTCCGAATAATTGAGCTTTAACTAAATATGGTGTATAATCCTGGTTAGTAATTGCATTAAACTTGAATGATAATGTGTTTAGTTTTACACTTACCTGACTTAAATCTTGTCCTAATTTTTCCATGTCTTTTGCGTTACTTTCTAGGTTTACTGCTGTTGTTTCTAAATTTTCTGATAATGTTCCAAATTGAGATGAAACCTTGTTTAATGAAGAGGAAGTTGAAGCTATTTCTGTTGAGACTGTATTAAAATTTTGTGAAATTTGTTTTGTGTAAGAAATATTTAATAAATTAAATAAAGAAGAGGTTTCAGCTAGCATTGAAGAAGCTGAGCTTAATGAAGATGTTGTTGTTTTTAGACTATCCTGGATTGTTAATGTTGTTTTTCCTGCATTACTTAATCCTTCTTTTGCACTTCTTAGGCTTGTTCCTGCGTTTTTAGCTGACAAACTTGCATCTTCCATTGTAATAGAAGTTGCTGTAAATATTTCATCTATTGAATCTGTTAACTGGGTTGGGTCTTTTAGAGTTGGTGAGAATTGGTAATTATCTAGATAATAAAATGCTGCTGATGAAGCTATTATTCCAATTAAACCAAATAATATCATGAATATTGAAACTGTTTTTCTTATAAAAGCCATACAAAATTTTAATTTGTTTAGGATTTAAAGTTTATGTATAAAAAGAAAAGAAAAAAAACAAGAGATTTAGTCTCTTGCTAATTTAAACAATGATTTTACTGCTACAACAGCTGCTGCAGGTGCTACAAATAGACTCATTAAGTCAAAGAAGCTAGCTATTGCCTGCCAACCTAAGGCTAATGTAGTAAATACATTGCTCAATGCCTGGAAACTTATTAAGAATGTTATTGATGCTATCAAGAACATCTGCATCTCACTGTCTTTTACGTTTAACAAGCCTACTATTAAACCTAGCAATGCTATTGTTATTATTGCCCATGTTGGTGTATTTGCATAACTAAATACAGCGATTATAGCTGCTAAAATCAAGCCTACTGTAAATAATATACCACCAAGGCTATATTCTTTTGCCATTTTGTCTTTACCTCCGTATTTTTGTTTATAATATTATAGGTAATATAGATTTTTGAGAATATATAAATTTTGCTTAGAAGAGCTTTTTTGACTCAGAGAGAATATAAGGCAGACAGCTTTTCGAGGTTCCCGCATAAAATGCAGTACAGCTTGAAACGGAGGCTTGCTTGATTGACCGAGTTCGAAATGGGATCGGATATGACCAAGCCCCTATGGCCGTCTTAATATTATCGATAATGTTAGGTTTATAAAGTTTTTTGTTTATTCTTTTTTATGAGAACTATCCTTGCTACTTTAGGTTTATTGACTGTTATGGGATGTGCTAAACCACAGATTGAACCTGTTCCCATGCTTTTAGAAACTACTGTTGTTTCTGATTCTACTAACTCTCCAAGTTATGTGGGTTGGGTTAAACATGGTAATAAACTAGGCTTTTTAGTTAAAGATTTAAATGGAATTTTGAGAATAGATTATGCTGCTAAAAAAGAAGATAGTACTATTGTTAGTGGTTATATTGAGTTTAATACTTCTTCCCTTACAGACTATTTTTTACAATTACCTGTAGGAAATTGTGAATATGAATTTTATGTTACTGATAGAGATAATACAAAAACAATGTTTTATTTATCTTCTGGGGCTATTCCTTCTCCTTTACCTGAACAATAAGTTTTTTACATCATTTAATTGCTCTAGAGTATTTACACCTAAACCTTCTTTTGGGTCAATATATACATCTGTTATTTTTTGGTTTTGGATAAAAGCCAGGTTAAGCAGGTCTGTTAAATAATATTCTTTTTGTGAGTTATTGTTTTTTATTTTACTTAAGTTTTTCCAAAGCCAGTTTGCATTAAAGCAGAAATAACTTGGGTTGACTTCTGTTATTTTTAATTGAGCTTCACTACAATCTTTTTTTTCTACTATTTTTGAAACTTCACCTTTATTGTTTCTTATTATCCTGCCATAATCATAAAAAGCTTTTTTCCAAGATTCAAAATTATCTACTTTTATTGTACCTAATGTTAAAACATTGTTGTTTTCTAAGTGAGATTCTGCTAAATTTTTAACCATTGAACTTGTTATTGAAGGATGGTCACCATATAAAACTAAAATATTTTCTGCTTTATTTTCTAAAGCTTCTTTACAGACATTTACTGCATGGCCTGTTCCCAGTTGTTGTTCTTGATTAATGTAAATGTAGTTATTTCCTAATGTTTGCTTTACTCTTTCTTTTTGAAAACCTATTACAATAGCTGATGTTTTGCAAACTTTGCTTGCTTCTATTGCTTTTAAAACATAACTTATTATTGGTTTGTTGTTTATTTCTATTAAAACTTTAGGAATTTCTTCTGAATTCATACGCTTTCCTTTTCCTGCTGCTAACACTATTACCTGGATTTTTTCCATAAAATAAATCTTTTATGATAGTTTAAAAAGGTTTTTTATTTCTTCTATATTCTTGCAGGAAACCAAGCTATTTCTTAATTTAGCTGAATTCTCCATGCCTTTTGTGAAGTAAATTGCCTGATTCTTTATTTGAGAAAAGTCTAAATTGTATTTTATTGCTAATTTTAGATATTCTTTAAATTGAATTTCTTTTGATTTTTGTTTATATTTGCCTGTTTTTAAAAAATCATTTATTTGTTGAAATAAATATGGATTGCCTATTGAGGCTCTTCCAATCATAATATAATCCACTTTTGAAAATTCTAATTTTTCTTTGAACTGTTCTGGACTTGAAATATCACCATTGCCTATAATTGGAATATTTGCTTGTTCTTTTACTTTTTTTATTAAATTCCAATCTGCTGTTCCTGAATAACCTTGTTTTTGAGTTCTTGCATGCAATGTTAATGTTGAGATTCCTGCTTGCTCTGCTATTTTTGCTATTTTTAATGCATTTACTTCTTTTACTCCTGAACGGATTTTAATTGTAATTGGCTTTTTTATTTCTTTTACTAATTTTTCTATTAATGATTGTATTTTATCTGGATAATCTAATAATGCTGAGCCTGCTCCTGTCTTGATTACTTTATATGCTGGACAGCCACAGTTTATGTCTATTATATCAAATTTGTTTTCTAGTAATTTTGCTGCTTCTAGAATGTCTGATTCTGAATTTCCGAAAATCTGGACTGCACTTGGCTTTTCTAATTTTGAGATTTTTAACATTTCATTTGTTTTATTATTATTATGAAGAATTGCTTTGGAATGGATGAATTCTGTATATGTTAAAGATGCACTATATTTCCTTGCTAATTCTCTAAAGGCAATATCTGTAACTCCTGACATTGGAGCTAAGATTGCTTTATTTTTTAGTTTTGGAAATTTCATTCTTAATTTTAATTTAAAAGATTTTATAAACTTTGGTTTACTTTGTCTTTTATGGCAAAAGATGTAAAAAGGCTTTATAGAAGCAATAAAGAGAAAATCTTTGGCGGGGTTTGCGGTGGTATTGCTGAATATTTTGAAATAGACCCTGTTATTGTTAGAGTAATCTTTGTATTTTTGCTAATTGCATCTTTTGGCGCTGCATTAATTGCTTATATTATTGCATGGGTTATTATTCCTGAGGAAGCTTCTTTAGGAAAGAACCTTCAGGAAGAAAAACAGGGAAAGAAAAAAGTTTAGGAAAGAACCTAAGATGAACAAATTCCTCTAAAGAAACTCAAGATAAGATTTTTAAATGATTAATGATTTTTTATAAATATGGCATTCGAGACTATAAGTTCTAAACTACTTGTAAGCTTTATTATAATTTCATTAGGATTCTTTTTATCAAAACTTGTTGAAAAGATATTATTGGCTGTTTATAGAAAAAAACATGGTGCTAATCTTGAAAAACCAAATATTGCAAAATATGTTGTTTATCTGGTGAATATATTTACAATAATAATTGCATTAAGCTTTTTGCAGATTGATTTTAATTTTAACACATTTGTAGGATTCTATAGATATGCACCAGTCATATTATCTTCAATACTTGTTTTTATTTTAGTTGTTTTAATAGTTCAGTTCATATTTTTTATAGTTAAACAATTTTTGAAAAGAGCTGGATTAATAAGCTTGGTAAATGAATATGGAAAAGAACATTTGCTTGAAATATTTTTGGATATTTTGAAAATATTACTTTACATTACATTTGGATTGATTGCATTGCAGATTGCTAATGTTGACATAAGTGCAATAACTTATTTTTTGAGTTATGTTTTGTATCCTGTATTGATATTATTATTGTTATTTATTTTTATTGGTTTAAAGGATCCTATGGTGAACTTGTTTAGTGGATTTTTTTTGAAATATTATAGATTTTTTAGGAAAGGAGAGTATATTCAAGTTGATGAAAAACTCATGAAAATTACTGAAATTAATACTCAAGGAGTTGTTATGAATGTAACTGATGGAATATATTATTTTATGCCTCATAAAGAAGTTTTTAACAAAGGATTTTATTTCAAGAAGGTTGTTACTAAGATTGATACTTTAGAAAAAATAAAAGAAAAATATGTTGCACAACATCCAAGCTATTGCGGACCTGCTTCTGCTTCTATGATTTTGAAGATATTTGGATTTGATTATTCACAAGAAGAAATAGGAAAATTAGCTGGAACTATTGTAAGAAAGGATGAAAATATGGCTGCTGGGACTAAACCTGAAGATATAATTAAATCTGTTAAAGAATTGACTAAAGAGAAAGTTTTGGGAGTATGGATAGATTCTGAGAAAATATATAATTTAAGAGAAGAATTGAAATCCTGGCTTAAGGATGGAGGATTAGCTATTGTGGATTACAAGAAAAATGTTTTGTTTCCTAATGCTAAAAGAGCTCATTATTCTGTATGCTTAGAAGTTATAGGTGATGAATTATTGTTATTAGACCCTAGCTCTAAATCTGGCGGAGTTTATTATGCTGACTATAAAAGGGTTTATTCTGGGATGGATACTTTTTCTGAATTATTACAAGGAAAAAGAGGCTACATGGTATTTGCTCCTGATGGAAGTGCTGCTTTTCAAAGAATAAAAGACGGATTAATATATTTTAAACCTGATTTTTATGATGTTGTTACAAAAGAACTTAAAGAGAAATTAAACAAGATTAAAGAGAGAAGCAAGTTTGATGCAATCTTACCTGAAAAAGTTAAAAAGTTTTTAGATGAGGAAAGTAAAAAAGATAAAATTTCCCGAGTTTGGAAACCTCATGTTGAAAAGAAATAAGGGCACTTTTTCTTTTATAAGAAAACCTGCACTAAAAGAAATCAGAATGAACCTGTTAAAGAAAAACACAAGAAATAAAAATAAGTAATCTCTTTATCTTGGATGGTTGTTTTGAAAGAAAAGAATTTTGTATTAAGACCTTTTAAGAAAGGCGATGAAATTTCTTTAACTAAAAATGCAAACAATAAGAAAATATGGATTAATCTACTTGATAAATTTCCTTATCCTTATACTTTGAAAGATGCTAAAAAATGGATTAAAGATTGTAATAAAAATGAAAATAAAAAGACTAGATTTGCAATAACTATTGATAATAAGGTAGTTGGAGGCATTACTTTTAGAGTTCTTGATCTAAATAGTAAAAAAACAGCTGAAATGGGATATTGGTTAGGTGAAAACTATTGGGGTAAAGGAATAATGAGTGAAGCTGTAAAATTAGTTCTTGATTATGTTTTTAATAATTTTGATATTATAAGAATGCAAGCTTATGTTTTTGAATACAATCCTGGCTCTTGCAAGGTTTTAGAGAAAAATGGATTTATTCTAGAAGGAAGATTAAGAAAAAATATATTTAAAGACGGAAAAATTGTTGATGAATTTTTATATGCTAAAATTAAATAATCATTTTTCAAAAGGAAATCCTTCTTTAGCAGCTCTTTTAGATAATCTACGCGATAAAGCTCTATCATCTAATCCCATTTGATTTGGAATAAAATCACCATAATGCATGGGAGATGCTCCTTCTCTCAGTTCATAAGTTGGAGTTCCATCATCTTGCATATGCATATGAAGATTTTTTGATCTAGGAATAGAATCAGAACTTACAGCATCTGCAACTGCACTCATATGAGTGGTCAGATATGTAACATTTCTTAATCTTCCAAATGCTCTAAGAAAATCACAACTTATTTTGACGCCTGATTCTATGGTAGTACCTCCGCAAGGTTCATCAAGAATAACTAAACTATTTGGAGTAACACCTTTGAATATTTCGTCCATTCTTCTCATTTCATTTTTATATCTTCCTTCTGCATTAGCAATATCGTCTGGATTTACAAAATGAGTATAAATATTATTAATATATCTTAATCTTGCATTTGGAGATGGAACATAAAATCCTATTTGAGCTAATGCATGAATTATTCCGACTGTTTTAACATAAACAGTTTTTCCTCCATTATTTGGGCCAGTAATAACTCTAACTACATCATTTGGATTATAATTAATATCATTTCCAATTATTGGTTCTGTTGTAACTAAAGGATTTTTTGCATCTAATATTTCTCCATCTTCTGCAAATTTGGGTCTTGAAAATTGTATTCCTCTTTCTTGTTGTTGCTTCATAAATTGTAAGTATCCCATGTAAATTAACATTGGTTCAAATAATCTTAATGTAGAAGCAATATGTCCTGCTGTATCATTAAGATGTCTTTCATATTTTAATTCAATAGCTCTTTGAAGTATTTCTCTAACTGGTTTTTTTGATTTATAATTATTATCTAATTCATATCTTTCATCTAATCTAAATTTATCTCCAAATTCTCCAGAAAATTCTGAAGCTCTTACTACAGAAGCAGAAACAACCCATGGATAATTATCATATTTATTGGGATTAGTAGGATCTACTCTTACTCTTAAATTTATATCATAAGGTTGGCTTAATTTAGAAGCAAGTTCTCCCATCTTTCTATGAGAATGAGATTTTTTTAATGCTTCAAAATATTCATCCATTCTTTGTAGTGCTTCAGGAGCATTTTTTCCAAATGGAATATAATTTTCTGTTATATTAAAAATAAGTCCATAATTTGCAATTCTTGTCCAAATATCTTCTTCACTTCTTCTTTCTCTTTGTAATCCCTGGGTAATTAATGAATTTAAATTTTTGAAAACTCTTTCAAAATTTGAAAATCCTTCGGGATTATTTAATAAGTAATCAAAAACATCCAATCTATAATTAGCTGTTTCTATATCTGCTGGAGCTGTAAATATTTTATTTATAATTCTTGAAGCTTCTAATTGTGTAAAATCTGTTCTTTTTTTTGCTTCCCACCTTCCATCATCATCGTCTTTTTTTCTCCATTTTGGAGTACTTAAGTCAATTCCTTTCTGTAAAACAGCACTAAGTCCTAAATCCTGAACAAACTTAGGTCCTTCAAGTCCCTTAATTATACTTTGTTCATCTCCTCCCCATATGATTTCTATATTTTCCTCTTCAATTTCTATTTCTTTTGGATGTAGAATATCGGGTGTTGCAGTTACTCTTGGTATTTTTCCTATACTTCTTCTTGGCATAAAGAAATATTAATCAAAAAACTTTTAAATATAGCGATAGCTTCAAAATTAAATAAATTTAGAAACTATTTTTTTACTACAACAGCTGTTCCATAACAAATAACTTCTGTAATACCGCCTGCTATTTCTGTTGCATCATATCTTATTCCAATTATTGCATTTGCTCCTAATTCTTCTGCATGGCGTATCAACATTTCAAATGCATCTTTTCTTGCTCTTTCGCAGAGAGAGGTATACAATGTTATATTGCCTCCAAAAAGAGCCTGAATTCCTGCACCTATATTTCCTATTAATGAACGAGATCTTACTATAATGCCTCTTACTACACCTAAGCTTTTTACAATTTTATAACCTTCTATCTGGAAGGTTGTTGATGTCATGTTTTGTTCCATATTGATTTTCTCCTTTATTCTAAATATATTCCTGGTTTGTTTGGCTTTGCTTTTAATGCTTTATTTTGAGGGTCGTATTTATTTTTGTCGTTGACTAGGAAAACTTTTACTTGCTTTTGCAATCTTTTACCTAATTCTTTTTCATTGTAATTGTCTTTTTCATTTGGTATAATATAGAGATATATTTTAGTTGGCTCTTTGTTTTCTTTTTCCTTGATTATTTTTATTACATTGTTAATATCTGAAATTGTTGTTTCTAATGCTTTTTCTTGTATTTCAAATTTTTTGTCTATTTTGCTTTCATCTATTATTGGCCATTTTGCTAATGAAATAAAACTTTTATTGCCTAGTTTTTCATATAGTTCTTCTGCTAAATGTGGTGAGAAAACAGATAATAATTTTAAGAAAGATTCCAAATCCTGCTTTGATGTTTCATTTTCTAATGACTCAAATAATTCCCTTAATTTAATTACAGCTATATTATATTTGAATGATTCAATATTATTTGTTATTTCTTTTATGCTTGAATTAATCTTGCTTTCTGCTTTTTTGCTTGTTTTTCCTATTTTTACTATGTTAAAATATTCTACTACTTTATTTATGAATCTTGATGAACCTTCTATTCCTGTATCAGACCATGCATAATCTGTATCTGGCTGGGCTGTTGAAACTAAGTATAATCTTAGAATATCTGCTGAATATTTTTCAATCATGTCATTTGGATTAATTACATTTCCTAATGATTTAGACATTTTATTTCCATCATTAGCATGAACCATACCCTGGTTGAATAAACTAGAGAAAGGTTCGTTTATTTTTGTATATCCTAAGTCTCTTAATGCTTTTGTGAAGAATCTTGCATAAATCAAATGCATGCATGCATGCTCTGCTCCACCAATGTACATATCTACTGGAAGCCAGTAATTTGTTATTTCTTTTTTGAATGCTTCTTTTTTATTATTTGGATCTGTGAATCTAAAGAAGTACCAAGATGAATCAAAGAAAGTATCCATTGTGTCTGTTTCTCTTTTTGCATTTGAATTACATTTTGGACATTTTACATCTGTAAATTCTTTATTTGTTTCTAATGGATTGCCTATTCCGAATTTTACATTTTCTGGTAATTTAACAGGCAGATTTTTCTCTGGAACAATTCCACATTTTTTACAATAAATTATTGGGATAGGTGTTCCCCAATATCTTTGCCTTGAAACCAGCCAGTCTCTTAATTTAAACTGGATGCTTTGTTTACCTAAATTTAATTTCTCCAAGTGATTTGTAATTTTTTCAATTGCTTCCTTACTTTTTAATCCACTAAACTCTCCAGAATTAACTAAAACTCCATAATCTGTAAAAGCACGTTTTGATTTATTTGGATTGCTTGACTTTCCATCTTCAGGTAAAATAGTTTCAATTAAATTTATTTTGTATTTATGAGCAAATTCCAAATCTCTTTGGTCGTGAGCATCTGCCATAACCATTCCTGAACCATATTCTGCAATAACAAAATTAGCTACCCAAACAGGAATTTTTTTATTTGTCAATGGGTTTATTGCATAAGAACCTGTAAATGCACCTTCTTTTTCTAATAAAGCAATATCTTCTTCTTTTGTTGATTTTATTTTTTCTAAAAATTTATCAACTTCCTTTTTTTGCTCTTTTGTTGTTAATTCATTTAATCTTGGATGAGAAGAAGAAACAACCATAAAAGTAACTCCATAAATTGTATCTGGCCTTGTTGTAAATATTTTCCATGGTTGATTATTTATTTTGAATTCTATTTCTGTACCATAAGATTTTCCTATCCAGTTTTTTTGCATTAATTTTATCCTGTCTGGCCAGTCTAATTTGGGAACATATTCTAATAATTCATCTGCGTATGCTGTTGTTTTAATGAACCATTGTTCTAATTGCTTTATTTCTACTTTTGTATCTTCATGGCGCCAGCATTTTCCATTATGGACTTGTTCATTTGCTAAAACAGTAGAACATTTTGGGCACCAGTTTGCTGCTGCTTTTTTTCTGTAAACTAATCCTTTTTTTAATAATTCTAAGAAGAAAAACTGATTCCATTTGTAGTAATCTGGGGAGGATGTTGTTATTAATCGAGACCAATCATAAGATAAACCCAGCATTTTTTGCTGTTGAATAAAATTCTTAATTGCATTTTCTGTATATGTTTTTGGATGTTCTTTTGCTTTTATTGCTGCATTTTCAGCTGGTAGGCCAAATGCATCATATCCCATTGGATATAGAACATTAAAATCATTCATTCTTTTGAATCTTGCATAAATATCGCCAATAGTATAATTAAATGCATGACCTATATGCAAGCCATAACCAGAAGGATAGGGAAACATTTCTAAAACATATACTTTTTTCTTATTAGAAGAATTTTCTGTTTTGAAAATCTTTGCTTCTTCCCATTTTTTCTGCCATTTTTTCTCTATTTGGGAAAAATTTGCATTTGCCATGAATCTTTGTTACACTTGTTCAATTTAAATGTTTTTATTATAAACTTGTTTTAATTATACAGTAGTTATAAAGCAAAATGTTTTTAAATGGATATTTTTCTTAGTTTAATATGAAAGACTGTGTAATGATTGTTAAAGATAGAAGAAATTTATGCTTGAGAAATGGAAGAATATTTCCTGTTGTGGTAATTCCTGATGGTTATAATGTTTTAGATGAATTTGTTACTGTTAAACTAAGCTATGATTTAGAAAAAAGATTAAATGAAGCAGGCAGATTTGGAGATAGTAGTTCAAGCCGATATTTTTATGCTGTAAGAGCTTCTTTTGATGACAGAAGAAATGTTTGTGTTGGCAGTGATTTAAATATTGGTGGAGATAATGCAACAGCTTGTTTAGATAAAAATAAATCTGATAATTATTTGGCAGAAGAAATAGAAAAATATGCAACTAACTTAGTAAATCGAGTATATCAAACATTAAAAATAAGAGTTCCAATTACTGAATTAGTTTTTCCTATGCATTCACAGTAATTTTAATCTCCTGTTATTAAGAAAAGGGATGTTTGCCTCCAATACAATAAGTGCATAAGCTTGTTTGTGATAATCCGTACTTTTCGAATACTTCTAATGTTCCTCCCATAGACAAATATTTAACATTAAATCCGATTATATCACTTATTTCTGGCGAGGTTCTGTTAACTTTTCTTACTCTATCAACTGCAATAAAATTATCTGTTGGTGGCATGTCAACACCAAACATACAGCCTCTTTGAATTCCGTCTTCTCCAATTATTCCAATTGGAGGAGTATAACTAATAAATGTAACACTTCTTGCACCTGCTCTTAACAGCATGTTTCCTGCTATTGGTCCATTATTACCGCGAACAAAACTATCTTCTACTGCTAAAATATCTCTACCTGTTATTATTTCAGGTGCATCTGAAGTTAAATGAAGATTATTGGTAATTGAAGCTTTTCTTTCTTCTTCTGTTGGGCCTAAAAAAGATCTTTCTGAATCATTTTTACTTAATAATTCTGCAAATTCTACATTTATACCTTGACTTATTGAATAAGCTGTATAACTTCTAGCAGCGACTTCTGGACATCTTGGGATAAAAGTAATTATATCATTCTTATTTGGTGGATATTCTTGTGCTAATCTTTCACCTAGTGCTTCTCTTAATTTTCTTACACTAACTCCATCTAAAACTGATTCTAACCTTGCTAAATAATTATATTCAAAAAAACAGTGTCTTGAAGATGAAGGAACTATCTGGTTTACTGTAAAAGTTCCATCTGAATGTAAGTAATAAATTGCACCTGGTGAAAGATCTTGAAGAGGATCACTTTCTTCTGAAACAATATAGGTTTTTCCATTTTCTATATTTAACATGCATGGCTTAATTCCATACCTATCTCGCATTACAATCATATCAGGCCTTTTTTTATCTATTATGGCTAATGCATATGAGCCTGGAATGTTTCTTAATAATTCTTTTTCTCCAAATTGAAGATATAAATGCAATAATGCTTCTGTATCACATTTTGTTTTTAATCCATGAAGATATTCAGGAGTTACATTACCGTTATGAACTATTGCTGCATCACAATTTTTTATTACAATACATGAGCTATTTGACACAATAACTTTTCCTCCTACACTATGAGGATGAGAACCTTCCAGAAGCTGGGCTTTGCTTCCACTTGTTGCATATCTATTATGACCTATAATTTCTGTATACTCTCCTATATTTCGTATATCTGAAAATATATTAATTAAATCTTCAAATCTAAACTTTGTTATTTTTCCTGCTATTTTGACTATATCTATTCCATCTTTATGCCTTGCTCCAAAACCAAAGCCATCTCTTCCGCGATTGCTTTGTGAATTTGCTAAATTCCATGCTTTTTCTAAATCATAAGCAGCAGTAATTGCACACATAATCTTAGAAGTTTTTGAACTGTTTATATTTATTATGGTTGTTTATAATAATTTTAGATTTCCTGTTATTTTATCTAATTTTTCTTCATTATCTGGGCCTATTGCTAAACAAGTTGTGGTTGTTGTTTCAAAAAATGTCTTTCCTGCATCTGTTATTAAAGCTGTTGTGAAATTACTATCTTTTGCTAATTGAAGATAATATAATAATTCTTTTTTGTCTTTAACTTTTAGGATGATTTTTTTCATGCCTTGTTTTCGCCATTCTTTTACTTTTTCCTTGTCTGATTGCAAGACTGCTTCTACAGAAGCGTGACATGATTGAATTGCTAATTTTCCTTTCGGCATCTGCAAATCCTGGCGAACTAGAATTACTTGTTTCATCTTTCTATTGTAAATTTATATGTGTCTACCTGGTCTAAATTGTCTACCTTGAAAACATCATAGTCTTTTACTTCTCCTTTAGAAATATTTTCATCAAAATAATAAACTGTTTTTCCTACTGTTTGATTTTCTTTATTGTAATATTCAACTACTATTTTAGTATTATCATCTGGTTGTTCTATGTTTTTTACTTTTCCTGTAATATGAAGCCAGCCTTTTTGGTCCATGAAGTCTTTTTGCTCTAAAATTACAAAACCGTTTATTTCATCATAAGCAAAATATGAGTATTGATAGACTACATAGGAAAATATACCTAAAAGAATAACTGCAATTAAAATATAAGCTCTTTTCATTGAAACTAAAAAGAAGAAGTGGTTTATATTTTTTACTTAGACTTCTATAATATCAAAGTCTGGTCGCGGTGTATGAATTAACCACTCTTCTCTATGATTTTCTAATAAATCACTCACTCCTCTTTTTAATGAACGCCTTAAAATTGCTTCTGCAACCAATTCTGCATAGGAAATCATTTCTTTTTTTGGGTTTGTAGCAAGTGTATCTTTAATTTCGTCTATTAATGAATCTCCAACAATTAAGAGGTCAATGTCTTTAGTGATATACTTGTCTCCACTTGTGCCTATAAAATGTGGGGTGTGAGCGTAAACTAATCTAGCACCATTATCCTTTGCTTGTTTTGCTGCTTCAGATATTGTTTTACCACTACTATAAATATCATCTATAATAAGAACATTTCTATCTCTGACCATACCTAATAAATTTAATCCAATCAACTCACCCCTACTATTTCTTTGTTTAGCTGATGCTGCTGTTTCGATTGCTTGATCTGTTTGTGCTCCTATTCTGAAAGCATATGCGCGAGCTCTTTTCAAACCACCATCATCTGGACTCATTACGACTACATCGTCTAAAAATTCACGATGATTTCTTACTAAATAAGGAATTAATACTGGAGAAGAGTAAAGTAAAGTAAATCTTTTTCCCTTTTCATCATAAGCTACTTGAGATGCTTCATTATGGATATCAAATGTTATAACCTCATCACCATACATCATTAAGCATTTTGCAACCATGCTTGAAGCAATTGAAACTCCACTTCTCCATTTTCTATCTGCTCTGCTAAATCTTAAATAAGGTGAAACGTCTGTTATTTTTTCTGCTCCACAATTATTCAATGTTTCATTAACTAAAAGTAAATCTACAAGCCATCTCTCTGGATTATCGCTTAAACCTGCAACATAAAAACAGTTTTTACCAGTTATACTGTGGTCTATCCTGACTTCTGTTTCACCATCTTCCATCCTATGTAACTCTAGGGGAATTAAATCAAAAGAATGGTCTACTGCACGAATCAATGAAAAAACCTGATGAGCAAAGTTTTTTGAAGTTCCGTTTGGATCATATAAAAAGGCGGGTGTTAAATCATGGTGATAACTTCTCATAATTCAAAACGCTTAAAATTCTTTTAAATATGTTATTGTATAGAAACATATAGATTAAAGTGATGCAATGTTTTTTAAATTGCCAAAATATAAAATTTGTTTATCCTCTGAAACATAAATTTCAAAGTCTTTGTAGGATTTGATTAAAGGTGATAATGGTGATTGTATTGTTATATCTGAACCTTCACTTATGAAATGAAATGAAGGAAGGACTAAAAGTACTTTGTTTTTGTATTTTCCTTTTAAAAAACACTTGAATTTTTCATCTGGACGTTTTTTGAATGTTATTGAAGGATGTTCATGACCTATAATTATTACTTTTGAATCTTTTATGTTGTTATCTTCTGGAATCTTATGGCCGTGACAGAAGTAGAAATTGTTTATTTTGTAATAATCCTGGACTTCTAAGTTTCTTTTCTTTAATATTGGCTCTAAAATGTTGTCATGATTGCCTTTGATTAAGATTACTTTATGCTTTTCTGTTAAAAAATCTAGAAAATTTAATGTTACTCTCCATTCCTGGTTTGAGATTGAACCAAATTCATGCTTTAAATCACCCATAAGGACTATTGTTTTTGGTTTTACTTGCTTTAGAATTTCTTTTAATTTTTTTATTAATAAATCATAGTTATATCTTGGAATCATAAATCCTCTCTTGTTTAATGCTTCTTCATAGCCTATGTGGACATCTCCGATTACTAAAATATTTTCTTTCTTTAAGTATAAACACAGGTCTACTATTTCAACATTTTTGTAGATTTCCATTTTAGTTCAAATGAAATTAGGTTTATATTATTTAGTATATTTTTTAAGATATATATTAAAAGGTAGGGTTACAGGACAAGCACCTTCTAAAGGTTTAAAATCTACCGATAGAACATGTAGCTTTTATCAAAAAGCTACCGATACAGTAGTAAGCTTTATAAATCAAAAAAACATATAAAATCATGGAAAAATTAGAAATATTAAATGTTTTGAATGATTGGAATTTTTGGAGAAAAGAAATTGATGCTGGAATAAGAAGAGAAGTTATAGTTAAAAAAATAAAAGAAATATCAAAAGCAAAAGAGATTGTGGTTATTACTGGCATAAGAAGATGCGGAAAATCAACATGTCTTCTGCAGTTTTGCAAGGATATTATAAATTCGGGAATAAGAAAAGAAGATATTCTCATAGTTAATTTTGAAGATCCGAGATTAAATAATTTAAATTTGGATTTGTTAAACAAAATTTATGAGATCTATTTAACAGATTTAAATCCAAATAAAAAACATTATGTTATTTTAGATGAAGTTCAGCTTATAGAAGGGTGGGAGAAATTTGCGAGATTTCTGCATGAAAACAAAAAGATAAATGTTTTCGTAACTGGCTCAAGCTCAAAATTACTTAGTTCAGAATATTCTACTGTTTTAGCAGGCAGGCATTTAGACATTGAAATTAAGCCTCTTTCATTTAGAGAATATCTTTTTTTTAAGAAGATTGAAGTTAAAAACGCTTTAGATATCTCTCAGAAAAGGCATGAGATAAAAAGAGCTTTTGCAGATTACTTAAAAGAAGGCGGGTTTCCTAAAGTAACACTTGCTAATAAAGAAAATAAACGTGATTTGCTTGAGGTTTACTTTAGTGATATAACAATTAAAGATATAGTCCAAAGATATAATATAAAAGAAGTAAATAAACTTAATGAGCTAGCTAAATATTATCTTACAAATGTTTCTACTCTTCAATCATTTAATAATATAAAAAATGTTCTTAAGCTTAATTTAGACACTGTTGAAAGATTTTCTTATTATCTTTCGAGTGTTTTTCTGCTTAATTTCGTAAAAAAGTTTTCTTACTCGGAAAAAGAGCAAATTTTAAATCCAAGAAAGGTCTATTGCATAGATAATGGATTAAGAAATTCTGTAGCCTTTGTTTTTTCAGAGGACTATGGAAGATTGGCAGAGAATCTGGTTTTTAATGAATTAAATAAAAAAGATTCAGAGATATATTATTGGAAAAGCCAAAAGCAGGAAGAGGTAGACTTTGTAATTAAGAAAAAACAGAAGATTATGCAGGCAATTCAGGTTTGCTGGCATATAGAAAAATCAGAAACAAAGAAAAGGGAAGTTGGAGTTTTAGCTAAAGCATGCAAAGAATTGAAACTTAAGGAAGGTCTAATACTGACAGAAGATACTTTATCAAATGAAACAATAAATGGAATTAAAATTTCTTTTGAGCCAATCTGGAAGTGGCTACTTGAAAGATAAATTAATCTTAAGGTCATGAAAATCACAGGAACTTTAATAAATAATTATATTTTAAATCTAATATTGTATTTTTGAAATGATACTGGAACACTAATAGGGATTAACTCTGCTACGGGATTGCATAAGGTGAACAAAGGAATTAAGGAATGCAACAATGAAATGCTTTTTAAATAAATTTGGTTTTGAAGTTTTATGGAAGAGATTATTTTGGTTGATGAAAAAGATAATGAAATTGGTTCTTGTGAGAAACTTGAAGCTCATAAAAAAGGATTATTGCACAGGGCTTTTTCTATAATAATATTTAATTCCAGGCATGAATTTTTATTGCAGAGAAGAGCTTTAACTAAATATCATTGTCCTGGTTTATGGTCTAATGCTTGCTGTAGTCATCCCAGGCTTAATGAGACATTACAAAATGCTATTCATAGGAGACTTGTTGAAGAAATGGGATTTGACTGTTATTTAAAGAAGAAGTTTGTTTTTAATTATAAAGTTAGTTTTTCTAATGGACTAATTGAGAATGAGATTGACCATGTATTTCTTGGAAGATATGACAGGAAAATTGATTTTAACAAAGCTGAAGTTGAAGAAGTTAAATGGGTTAATTTTAAAGATTTAATAAAAGACATTAAAGAAAATCCTGAAAACTATACTCCATGGCTGAAAATAATTGTAAATTTTCTTGAAATGGGATAAATTTTACTGGTAAGAATTATTTAGATAATCTTTCTTTTAATTTTATGAATTCTACGAAGGAGGGATTTAAATGAGATTGAGAAATGTTTTAGGTACTTTGGGAGTAACTGCTTTGAGTGTATTACCAATGAAAGCAAAAGCTGAAGAGTTTAAACCTTATAACCAGTTATCAGCAAATGTATCTGCACATATGGGCGGTACTGAAGGATTTAGTGATATATATGGAACAGCTGTTATGTTTGGCGGTTCTTTTGGAAGAGTTATTAGCCCAAATTTAAAAATTGAATCTGGTGTAAGTTATTTGTCTAAAAGTGGAAATCCTTATACTGCGAGTTTTGGAGATGCAGATATTACTGATGCAAGTGCACATACCTCAAGTTTAGAGGTTGATGTCGGTGCTTATTTTATGGTTCCTACTGAAAAAGTTACATTTTATGCTGGTGGTGGATTAACACATATTGGATTTGGTGAAGAGTTGAGCCTAAGTGGAACTATTGGAGGACAACATTTTAATGAAGATATATCTGTAAGCGAAGGTGGATGGGGTTTTATGCTTGCTGGTGGTGTTGAGATGCCCGTAAGTCCAACTGTATCTGTATTTGGTCAAGTTTCTTATAAATCTGCAAAAATTTTAGATGGGCAAGTTCAGGTTGGTGGGACAAATATTGGCGGAGGATTAAGACTTGGGTTTTAATTTTTTTATTTTTTTGATTAAACTAATTTTTTTAAAAATGCAATAAAAATCTCTAAATATAAGTCTACTATTTTATATATAATTATAACTTAAAATGGCAAAAATTCAAATAATAAAAATGGAAAATCTTGGATACTCTCCTACTCTTGGAATTGTAATTAGGGCAGAAGAAACTCTAAAAAAGCAAATGGTTTATTGAACATTGCCGAGATTAAAAGAAAATTGCCCAGAAAAGTCATGCATTAATCTTTAACTCAAATCTTAGATTATTTGCAATTAAGCGGAAAAATATTAATTGGAACAGGTGTTTTGTGGATATTTAGCGAAAAAAAAAGACATTGAAAATTTAATAAAAAGAGGAATACAATTTAGATAATTGAATCTTTTAAATTGGGCATTTCTTCTTCTATAAATTTAATAATTTCTTTTTTAAATAATGTATTTAATGAAATACCTGTAAATTTTGGCTTAGAATGAATAATAATCCATTCTTTTTTTGCAAGCTCTTTTATTGTTTCTTGTAAGTTTTGAAATCTTTTGAAATGTTCTGTCCTATCATAACAATTACCCCAATTTTCTTTTCTGGCAAGCTTAAACATTATTTGGGCTTTTTCTAAATTTGTTAACATGATATTTTATATTTTCTTTATTTTTAAATGTTGCTATCTTTGACACTTTCTTTTAATTAATAGAAACATTTATAAATAATTAAAT